>DASXJE010000145.1 GCA_036497565.1 Mycobacteriales bacterium | reverse complement strand
GGCGAGGCCGGCTATACGACGCTGGAACGGATCTGGGGTCGGCCGACCGCGGAGGTCAACGGCATGTGGGGCGGCTACACCGGCCCCGGCCACAAGACCATCGTGCCGAGCGACGCCTACGCGAAGGTGTCGTTCCGGCTGGTCGTCGACCAGGACCCGGAGAAGGTGCAGCTCGCCCTGGCCGAGTTCGTGCAGGCGCACGTGCCACCCGGCATCTCCGCCGAGGTGGAGTTCTTCGGCGGGGTGCGGCCCTGTCTGAGCCCGTTGAACGATCCGGCCACCGAGGCGGTCGTCCGTGCGGTGTCGCGGGCGTTCGACACCGAGGTGCTGCTCACCCGGGAGGGCGGCAGCGGACCCGAGGCTGACCTCGCCGAGGTGCTCGAGGCGCCGCTCGTCTTCCTCGGGGTCGGCCTGGACGAGGACCGGATCCACGCGCCGAACGAACGGGTGTCGCTGCCCATGTTGTACAAGGGTGCCGAAGCGGCGGCGTACCTGTGGAGTGAACTGGCCGCTCCGCGCGCCTAGGGCGCCGCGGCGCAGATCGGGGAGGTGAGGCCGTGGCGGACGGCGGGTGGTACCCCGATCCCGACGGCGCCCCCGACCGGCTGCGCTGGTGGGACGGTCACGCGTGGACGGCGGACACCGCGGCCGTCGGTGCACCGGAGACGTCGGGGCCGCCGGTGCCGCCGGCGGTCCCCACCTGGCGGGACCGGGCCTGGTCGCTGTGGGAGGAACGAATCCGCCCGCGCGGGCCGCGGATCGTCGGTGTGCTGGCCGTGGTGGGCGTGGCCATCGCGGCGATCTTCGCGCTGCGCGGCGGGCTGCCCGCCACCGGTTCGGGCACGACGTCCGCCCCCGCGCCGTCGAGCTCGGCGCCGCCGGACCCGCGTCCGCCGTTGGCCCGGTTGTGCGCGTCGACCAGCCCGGCGCGGCCCGACCCCTCGCCGAAGCGGTTGCCCGTCCCCGCCGGACCGCGCATCACCGACCGGACCGCGCACATCAGCTACGCCGCCCAGGGCAAGCCGTTCCGGCCCTGGAACCAGGGTGTGTGGGGGGCCGACGGCACGCTCGGCGAGCGGTTCGCCACCGGGCAGTACTTCGTCACCCAGCAGCACACCCCGGACGGGCAGTACTTCGCGACGGTGCTGTCCGGCACGGTGCCCGCGACGTACGGCGACGACCCGCATCCCAACGTGGAATGTGCAGCCCGGGTCATCGCCGACGACGTCCGGTCCCGCTTCTACCCACAGCCCAACACCCGCACCGCGATTGCCAACCGGTCGATCACGGTCGACGGGCGACCGGCGTACCTCGTCACCTTCCACCTCGGCTTCAACGTGCGCGGCTACGACGCGAAGGGTGAGCTGGTGGCGATCTGCGTGGTCGACGTCCCCGGTCCGGACGCCGCCGCGCTCTACGTGTCGATCCCCGACACCCACAAGCAGTACGACGACGTGGCCACCACCGCGGTCGCCTCACTCCGCATCACCCGCTGACCTGGTCTACCAGGGGTGCAGGGCGCCGGATGCGTCGAAGGACATCGGCGCACCCTTGTCGAGCAGCTCGAGGTCGTCGGCGCGTTCCACCTCGTCGCGCAGCGACTCCGACACCAGCAGGTCGACGGTGTCGAGGGTGTCGTGGATGCGCACGAGACGGGAGTTGGCGACGTCGGCGCGGCCGCACATCAGCATCGCCGCGGCGATCGTGTCGCGGTCGGTGGGCATCGCCAGCGGCAGTTGGCCGCGCTGGACGCCGCCGATGCCGGAGGTCACGGCGTTGACGTACATCGCCCGCAGATCGATCTTCTCCAGCACGCGGAACGGGATGAAGTCGGCGAGCCCGATGCCCACGGCGTTGCCGTTGGACGCCTCGCTGATGTCGTGCACGGTCACGTTGGTGATGCGCGGCCGGTCGAACTCCGCGGTGCCGCGGATCATCATCCGGCCGATGATGTTGGTGTCCATGCCCGAGCCGGACTTGTCCTTGCCGAGCTCGTCGACGACGAGTACATCGAGGTCGTCGAAGGGCAGCCGCCCCATCAGCGACCGGGCCTCTTCGAGCAGCTTCGTCTCGCCGGCGGCGCCGATCTCGGCGACGTCGAGGAACGCGATGCGGGCGGTGTGTTCGAAGGCGTTCTCCAGGATGGCGAGACCGCCGAGCACCTTGCCGGTCGCGATGATGTGGCGCGCCACCTCGGGCACCCAGCGGGCCAGGCCCTCCGAGCCATAGACGTGGATGCCCTCCGCGCCCTGCCGTTTGCCCAGCCCGATCGCGCAGATCTTGGCCAGCCCGCTCTCCACTTCGCCGTGGAAGTCGGTGTGCGGCTTGATCCGGTTGACCAGCACGATCCCGTCGGCCTGCGCGGCGTTGGCGTCGAGGTGCACGGCCGGGCCGTCGTCGCAGCGCCCAACCTCGACCGTGTCCATCGTGGCGCGGATCGGCATGCCCATCGTCGCCTCGGTGACACCGAGGTGGGCCAGCACATCGCGCTGCCCCTCGGCGGTCGCGCCGCCGTGCGATCCCATCGCCGGTACGACGAAGGGCTCGGCGCCGGCGGCCCGCAGCCAGTCTCCGGTGGCGCGTACGACGGTCGCGATGTCGTGGATACCGCGGCTGCCGGCGGTGATCGCGACGCTCATGCCCGGGGTGATCCGCTCGCGTAGCGGCTCCAACGCTGCGGCCGCAGCGCCCGCCGGGTCGGCCTCCTCGGGCGCGTCGACGTGACGGCGTACCGGCAGCAGCCGCGGGAACGGCGCGTCGTAGGTCAGGTCACGGATCGCCTCGAACGGTCCGAGCGCGCGCTTCGTGGTGGTCGTCTCCATCTGTGCTCCCTGCCTCCCTGTGCAGCCTGCGTCGGTAGCTGTCGTCGGTCAGTAGACCGCGCGGCCGCCGCTGAGGTCGAAGGTGAACCCGGTCGTGAAGCTGCATGCCGGCGACACGATCCAGGCGATCAGCTCGGCCGCCTCCTCGAGCCGGCCGAGCCGGTGCATCGGGATCTTCTCGGTCATGTAGTCGACCTGGGCCTGCGGCATCGCGTCGACCATCGGCGTGTAGATCACGGCCGGGGCCAGCGCGTTGACGGTCACGCCGGTCTCGGCGTACTCCTTGCCCTGGGCCTTGACCATCCCGATCAGGCCGGCCTTGGTCGCCGAGTAGGCCACCATCCCGGCGTTGCCCTCCTTGCCGGCGATCGACGCGATGTGCAGTACCCGCCCGTAGCCCTGCTCGACCATGCGTGGGATGACGGAGCGGGAGAGCAGGAACGCGCCGCGGAGATTGGTGCGGTAGACCGTGTCGAAGTCCTCGACCTCGACCTCGTGGCTGGGGTGGCCGGTGATCCCGGTCATGCCGGCGCAGTTGACCAGGGCGCGCAGCGGGCCGTGGGCCGTCTCGGCCTCGATGACGGCCCGGGTCACCGACCCGTCGTCGGTGACGTCGAGTACGACGGCCGACGCGGTGTGGCCCTCGTCGCTCAACTGCTTCGCCGTCGTGCGCGCCCCGTCGGCGTCCCGGTCGAGGCAGCTGACCAGCGCCCCGGCCTGCGCGAGACGCGTCGCGGTGGCCCGGCCGATGCCGCTGGCCGCGCCCACGACGGCGATCGCGTGTCCGCCGATGTCGGTGCCGCTGTCCATTGCTCGCTCCTCCGGCGGTCGCAGCCTCAGCTCGCAGCCTCAGGGTGTGGGTCGACGGTGATTACATCACCGCGCCGAGTTGCCACGGCGTGAACTCCTCGTCGCCGAACCCGAGCTCCTCGCTCTTGGACTGCTTACCCGAGGCGGTGTCGAGCACCAACCTGAACACCCGCTCACCCATCTCGGCGACGCTGCACTCGCCGTCGGCGACGAGCCCGCAGTTGATGTCCATGTCCTCCGACATCCGGTCGTACATCGGGGTGTTGGTCGCGAGCTTGAGACTCGGCACCGGCTTGCACCCGAAGACCGACCCGCGGCCGGTGGTGAAGCACACGACGTTGGCGCCGCCCGCGACCAGTCCGGTGACCGAGACCGGGTCGTAGCCGGGGGTGTCCATGAAGACCATGCCGCCGCGGGTGATCGGCTCGGCGTAGCGCACCACGTCGGTCAGGTTGGTCGTGCCGCCCTTGGCGACCGCACCGAGGGACTTCTCCAGGATGGTGGTCAGCCCGCCGGCGTGGTTGCCGGGCGACGGGTTGTTGTCCATCGACCCGTCGTTGATCGCGGTGTACTTCTCCCACCAGGCGATCAACTCGGCGAGCTTGTGGCCGACGTCGTCGCTGACGGCGCGACGGGCCAGCAGGTGCTCGGCGCCGTAGATCTCCGGGGTCTCACCGAAGCACGCCGTACCGCCGTGCCGGACGAGCAGGTCGGCGGCCGCGCCGAGAGCGGGGTTGGCGGTGATCCCGGAGTAGGAGTCCGAGCCGCCGCACTCCATGCCGAGCACGAGTTCGGTGGCCGGCACGGTCTGCCGGCGGGCCTTGTCGGCCTCCGGGAGCATGTCGCGGATGCGGGCCATGCCCTCGCGGACGGTCTTCGTCGTACCGCCGAACTCCTGGATGGTCATCGCGTGGACCGGCTTGTCGGCGGGCAGGCTCCACTCCTGCGCGAGCGAGACGACCTCGTTGACCTCGCAGCCGAGCCCGAGGAGCAGGAAGCCGGCAAAGTTCGGATGGTTGGCGTAGCCGGTGAGGGTACGGCGCAACGTGTCCCAGCCCTCGCCGCTGCCGGCCATGCCGCAGCCGGTGCCGTGGGTGAGCGCGACCACCCCGTCGACGTGCGGGAACTCATCGAGCGCCCCCGGCACCTGGAACGACTGGGCGATGCGCTTGGCCGCTGTCGCCGAGCAGTTGACCGTGGTCAGGACGCCGATGAAGTTGCGGGTGGCGACCCGGCCGTCGGAGCGGACGTAGCCCTCGAACGTCGCCCGCTCGGACTCGGGGACCCGCTCGTCGGGCAGCAGGTCGACGCCGAACTCGTAGTCGCGGGAGTATTCGTGGAAGGCCAGATTGTGCGTGTGCACGTGTTCGCCGGGCTCGATCGTCGCGGAGGCGAACCCGATGACCTGGCCGTACTTGCGGACCGGCTCACCCGACTCGACCCGGGTCGTCGCGAGCTTGTGACCCCGCGGGATCGTGCCGCGAACGGTCAGGACGCCGTCGCCGGTGGTCCATTCGCCGGCCGGTATCTCCTCGGTCGCGATCACCACCTCGTCGCCGTCGTGCAGCCGCAGGGTGATGTCCTCGAGAGTCCGCTGTGTCATGCCGCACCTTCCTGGATCGCCGTGGCGGTCGGCCGTCGGTGGCGTGCCGGGGCGATCCGATCGTCGTCGTACGCCGCAAGACATCGGATGATTGCCCGCTCATCCTTTCCTGCCCCGTCCGGACCGTCAACGCCGGGCCCCCGACCAAAACGCACTCGGAGTGCGTTTTGAGCCTCCCGCACGGCGTGTCGCCGACCAAAACGCACTCCGAGTGCGTTTTGGCAGACGGGCGGGCGGTCGGACGGGGCACACCGCCGCCGGTTAGGGTCATCGGGTGCCCTCTGCACCCACTCTTCCTGCCCCGTCCTACGCCCTCGAACGCACCGTCCTCGACAACGGTCTGCAGGTGCTGCTGGCACCCGACCGCAGCGTGCCGGTCGTCGCCGTCGCCGTCTACTACGGCGTCGGCATCCGCATCGAGCCGCCCGGCCGCACCGGATTCGCCCATCTCTTCGAGCACCTCATGTTCCAGGGCTCGGCGCATCTGGAGAAGCTGGCGCACTTCCGCTACGTACAGTCCTCGGGCGGCACGTTCAACGGCAGCACCCACCTCGACTACACCAACTACTACGAGGTGCTGCCGAGCAACGCGCTGGAGCGGGCGCTCTTCCTCGAGGCGGACCGGATGGAGAGCCCGCGGATCACCGAGGAAAACCTCGCCAACCAGCTCTCGGTGGTCAAGGAGGAGATCCGGGTCAACGTGCTCAACCGCCCCTACGGCGGCTTTCCGTGGCTCTCCCTGCCGCCGGTGATGTTCGACACCTTCCCCAACGCGCACAACGGGTACGGCGAATTCTCCGACCTGGAGGCGGCGACCGTCGACGACGCGAAGAGCTTCTTCCGCCGCTACTACACGCCGGCCAACGCGCTGCTCTGCATCGCCGGCGACTTCGACGTCGACGACACGGTCGGCCTGATCAAGCGCTACTTCGGCGGCATCAAGAGCCGGCGCCGACCGGCGACACCGCGGCTGGCCGAGCCCGACCTGACCAGTGAACGGCGCGGGAAGGTCGTCGACGAGCACGCTCCGGCGCCGGCCGTCGCGGCCGCGTGGCGGGTCCCCGACCCGGTCCGCGACCTCGACGGCTACCTGCCGTACCTGGTGCTCGGCGAGGTGCTCACCGACGGCGACGCGTCCCGGCTCGAACGCCGGCTGGTCCGCCGCGACCGCACCGTCACCCAGCTCGCGGCGTACCTCGGTTTCATGGGCGACCCGTTCGACGTCCGGGACCCGACCGCGCTGATCTTCCAGGCCGTGCACAACCCGACCACCACCGCCGACGCGGTCCTCGCGGCGGCCCACGAGGAGACCGACCGGCTCGCCACCGACGGCCCGGCCCCCGGCGAGCTCGACCGGGTGAAGGCCCGCGTGGTCGCCCAGATGCTGCACGACCTCGACCCGGTCCTCGGCCGCGCGCTCAACCTCGCGGCACTGGAGGTGGTGCACGGCCGGGCCGACCTGATTTCCGAGCTGCCGTCGCGGATCGCCGCGATCACCGAGGACCAGGTGCGGGCGGCGGCGGGCGCCTTGCAACCGCAGCGCCGTGCCGTCGTCGAGGTCGTCCCCGGAGGTGCCCGATGAGCGCTGCGCTGCCCGCCGCCGACGACGTCGTCCCTGCCCTCGGGCCCCCACCGCGGGTACGCCGGGCCCGGACGGCCGAGCGGACGCTGGCCAACGGGCTTCGCGTCGTGGTCGTCCGGCAGGCCGGGGTGCCGCTGGTCGAGATGCGGCTGCGGGTGCCGTTCGCCGGTACGCCGCGCACCGCGACCACCCACGCGGCCCGGTCCGCGCTGCTCGGCGACACGATGCTCGCCGGCACCGCCGAACGGTCCCAGGTCGAGATCGCCGAGGCGTTGCAGCGGCTCGGCGCGGACATGCACGTGTCGACCGACGCCGACCGGCTGCTGGTCGGCGGCAACACCCTCGCCACCGGCCTGCCGGCGCTGCTCGGGCTGCTCGCCGAGGTCCTGACCACGGCCACCTACCCTTCGCACGAGGTCGCCGGGGAGCGTGACCGGCTGGTGGAGCGGCTTGCCATCGCCCGCGCCCAGCCGTCGGTGCTCGCCCGCGAAGCGCTGGCCGAGCGCATGTACGACGGGCATCCCTACGCCAAAGAGCTGCCCGACGTCGACGCCGTGCGCCGGGTGAATCCCGCAGCGCTGCGGCGGCTGCACGCCGAACGCGTCGCGCCGGCCGGCAGCACCCTGATCCTCGTCGGCGACCTCTCTCCGGCGCGCACGCTCGACCGGGTCGAGCAGGCGCTCGACGTATGGCGCGCCACCGGATCCGCGGGAGTCGCTCCGCCGCTTCCCGAGGTGGCGCGGGCGCCGACCCTGATCGTCGACCGGCCGGGGTCGGTGCAGTCCGCGATCCGGCTCGGTGGCCCGGCACTGCGCCGCGACGATCCCGACTATCCGGCGTTGCAGCTGGCCAACCTGGTGTTCGGCGGCTACTTCTCCTCGCGGTTGACCGAGAACATCCGAGAGGACAAGGGCTACACCTACACGCCGAACAGCCGGCTCGACCATGCCGCGGCCGGGTCCGCGCTGGTCGTGCAGGCCGACGTCGCGACCGAGGTCACCGCGCCGGCGCTGCTGGAGATGCAGTACGAGCTCGGTCGGATGGCGACCGGGCCCGTGCAGCAGTCCGAGCTCGACAACGTGCGGCAGTACGCGATCGGCAACCTGGCCATGTCGGTGGCGACGCAGACCGGGCTCGCGTCGACGCTGTCCGCCCTCGCCGGCGTCGGACTGGACATCGACTGGCTCCGCGAACATCCGCGCCACCTGGCGACGGTGACCCTCGACGAGGTCTACGCGCAGGCCCGGCGGTTCCTCGCTCCGGCCCGGCTGGTGACGGTCGTCCTCGGCGACGCGGCCGGCATGGCGTCCTCGGTCGAGGCGCTGGGCGACGTCGAGGTCCGCCCGGCAGCACGCGATGCCGTCGACACCGGTGGGGCCGGCCCCGGGTGACGCAGAGTTCGCGTGAGCCGGCGCTGTCCCGCGTGGGCTTCGACCGGGCCGCGCTGCGGCGTACCGACGACGCGTGGCTCGCCGGCGCGTGGAAGCGCGGCCGGGTGCTGCTCGTCGCGCCGGATCAGCGGGTCGCCTTCGACGACACCGGCGCCGGGCCGCGGTTGCGCCTCGCCGGTTCCGACGAGGTTCCGGACGCGGCGCTGCGCATCTTCCTCGGGGAGCGCGACGGCGTCCCGTACTTCGCCGCCCTGGACACCGAGCCACCGGCCGATCCGGACGGCGGCGCCGGCGCCCGCGGCGGCCTGCGCGACATCGGCGCGGACTTGGACGATCTCGGGACCGGACTCCTCACCGCCGCGATCTCGCTGGCCAACTGGCACCGCACCCATACCCGCTGCCCACGTTGCGGTACGGCGACCGAGGTCATCAAGGCCGGCTGGTCCCGCCTATGCCCCAACGACGGGAGCGAGCACTTCCCGCGCACCGACCCCGCCGTGATCATGCTGGTACATGACGGCGGCGACCGGTGCGTGCTCGGCCGCCAGCCGTCCTGGCCCGAGGGCCGCTTCTCCGTGCTCGCCGGGTTCGTGGAGGCCGGTGAATCGGCCGAGGCGGCGGTGGCCCGTGAGGTCGACGAGGAGGTCGGGATCACCGTCCGAGACATCCGCTATGCCGCCAGCCAGCCGTGGCCCTTCCCGGGTTCGCTGATGCTGGGCTTCACCGCCCGCGTGGACGGCCCGAGCGAGCTGGAACTCCAGGACGGTGAGCTCGCGGAGGCGCACTGGTACAGCCGCGAGCAGATCCGCCGCCGCGACGGCGACCTGCGGCTTCCCCCGCCGGTCTCGATCGCCTACCGGTTGATCACCGACTGGCTCGAATCGGGCTGATCAGCGCAGCTGAACCGCGGGGTGCGCCGGATCGTCGACGAGCAGGACGACATCGGCCCGGTCCGCCGGGCCCACCTCCGCCTCGTACCGCTCGAACGCCGGCAGCGTCCACTGCTCCCCTTCGGGCGTACGACGGCGCAGCGCCGCGGCGGACAGCCGCAGGTGAACCGTGACGTCGAACGGCAGAGCGCGGCCGAGCAGGAGCCATCCGGAGACCAGCACCACGGTGTCGGACCCGACCTCGACGTAGTCCGCCCGGGTCGCCCGGTCGGTCTGCGGGTCGCGCAGCGTCGGGAGGACCCGGGCATCGGTCGGCCGGTCGGCGGCGTCGAGGACCTCGCGGCACAGTGCGCCGGCGTCCAGCCAGTCGTCGAAGAACGCGTCCGGGTCGGTCCGGCCGCGCTCCAACCGCAGTGACGCGGGACGCAGGAACCAGCCGGAGTCGACCCGGACGGCGCGTCGCCCCCGGATCCGGAGCGGGTCGACCAATGAGTCGGCGACCCGATCCGGGTGCGTCGGGCCGGCACCGTCGACCGCGACCCGCAACGGCCGGTCCCGGCGGCGGTCGGCCAGCAGATCGCCGAGCAGGTCGGGGAGCCGGTGCGGCGCCGTCGGGCGCGGGGGCATTCGTGGCGCTCCGGTCAGGAGGCCAGCTTCTCCCGGATCTGGTCGACCGTGGGGTTGGTCAGCGCGCTGCCGTCGGGGAAGAGCAGGGTCGGCACGGTCTGGTTGCCCCCGTTGACCTTCATGACGAGATCGGCGGCCCCGTCGTCCTGCTCGATGTCGACCTCACCGAAGTCGATGCCTTCTCGTTCCATCTGCTTCTTGAGGCGCTGGCAGTATCCGCACCACGTAGTGGTGAACATCGTCAGGGAGCTTCCCTGGGCCATCGTCTCTCCTCCGGTGTGGGTCGTCATGGTGTGCATGCCCCGTTACTGACGCTCACTAACCAACACGGCGACGGGCCAGGACCTTCCCGTCGTACCCGCCTGGGAGAATGCCCCGGTGGCCCGCACCGACGACATCGCACCCGCCGACGCCGATGTCCTCGCCGGGCTCGACCCGGAGCAGCGCGAGGCGGTGCTCAACGTGCGCGGCCCCGTGTGCCTGCTCGCCGGCGCGGGCACCGGCAAGACCCGCACGATCACCCACCGCATCGCCCACGCGGTGCGCACCGGGGAGGTTCCAGCCGGTCAGCTACTCGCCGTCACCTTCACTGCGCGGGCCGCGGGGGAGATGCGCACCCGGCTGCGGGCGCTGGGGGTCGGCGCCGTGCAGGCCCGCACGTTCCACGCCGCTGCGCTGCGCCAGTTGCGCTACTTCGCGCCCCGGGTGCTCGGCGGCCCCATGCCGCCGCTGGTCGACAACAAGCTCCGGCTCGTCGGGCAGGCGGCCACCCGCTGCCGGCTCGGCACCGATCGCGCGACCCTGCGTGACCTCGCCGCGGAGGTCGAATGGGCCAAGGCGACGCTGACCGGACCCCAGGACTACGTCGCCGCCGCGGACGTGAAGGGGCGGACGCCGCCGGTGGCCGGCGCCACCGTCGCCGACGTCTACGCCGCCTACGAGGAGATCAAGTCCCGGGCCGGCGTACTCGACTTCGAGGACCTGTTGCTGGTCACCGCCGCAGCGGTCGAGGAGCATCACGACGTCGCCGAGGAGATGCGGGCCCGCTACCGGCACTTCGTGGTCGACGAATACCAGGACGTCAGCCCGTTGCAGCAGCGGCTGCTCGATGCGTGGCTCGGCGGCCGACACGACGTGTGTGTGGTCGGCGACGTCAACCAGACGATCTACTCCTTCGCCGGCGCCAGCCCCGACTACCTGCTCGACTTCGCCCGGCGGCACCCCGCGACGGTGGTGGTCCGACTCGAGCGCGACTACCGCTCGACGCCGCAGGTCGTCGAGCTCGCCAACGCCATCGCCGCCCAGTCCGGCCGGCCCGCGGCCCGGCTGCGCCTGGTGGGTCAGCGTCCGCCCGGTCCGGAGCCGAGCTACCGCGAATACCCCGACGAGCCGGCCGAGGCCGCGGCGGTCGCCGCGGCCTGCCGCGCCCTGGTCGACGGCGGCACGCCGGCCAGCGAGATCGCGGTGCTCTATCGCGTCAACGCGCAGTCCGAGAGCTATGAGCGCTCCCTCGCCGAGGCCGGCGTGCCCTACGTCCTGCGCGGCGGCGAGCGGTTCTTCGACCGGCCGGAGGTCCGCGAGGCGATGGTGCTGCTACGCGGCGGCTCGCACGCGGTGAGCCCGGGTACGCCGCTGGTCGAGGCCACCCGCGCGGTGCTCTCCTCGGCCCGATGGGCGCCGGACGCCCCGCCGCCGGGCGGGGCCGCGCGCGAGCGGTGGGAGTCGCTCGCCGCGGTGGTCCAGGTCGGCGAGGAGCTTGCCGCGGCCGACCCGCAGGCCGGCCTCGGCGACCTGGTCGCCGAGCTCGAGCAGCGGGCGAGCGCCCAGCACGCGCCGACCGTGCAGGGGGTCACGCTGGCGTCGCTGCACGCGGCCAAGGGACTCGAGTGGGACGCCGTCTTCATCGTCGGTATCGCCGACGGCACGCTGCCGATCCAGCACGCCACGACCGACGAGCAGGTGGCGGAGGAGCGGCGCCTGCTCTACGTCGGCGTTACGCGGGCGCGGGAACACCTCGCGCTGTCGTGGTCGCTCACCCGCACCCCGGGCGGTCGGCGCAGCCGGCGACGCAGCCGGTTCCTGCAGGGCCTGGCCCCTGAGACCCGCCGGCCCACGAGCCGGTCGGCCCGCACCCCGCGCCCGGAGCTGGATCCGGCCGCCGCCGCGCTCTTCGAGCGGCTCCGGGCCTGGCGGTCCACCCAGTCGGCCGAACAGAAGGTGCCGGCCTACGTCGTCTTCGCCGACGCCACCCTCGCCGCGGTGGCCGAGGCCCGGCCGCGCAGCATTCCGGAGCTCGCCGCGCTTCCGGGCGTGGGACCGCGCAAGCTCGAGCTCTACGGGAGCGCCCTGCTGGACCTGCTGCGGGACAACGACTAACGCCTAGCCGGAGGAAAGTTCACGGCAGTCGGGCGAACTACAGAAAAAGGCATTGCGCAGGTCGGTCCGACACGCCTAACCTTTCGCACATCCGGCGATGCGTTTGTATCGCTGCCCGTCGTCTCGAGTCAGGGAGGTGTTCCGGTGCTGGTGACTTCTCTCGCCAAGCGTCCGGCGAACACGCCTGCCCTGATGACGGCTCGTGGCCCGATCCTGGCTAGCGATGAGTTCGTCGCACGCGACCGGTCTGACGCTTCGGGCGTCCAGCCTCGAGGTGGTTCCGTCTGTTAGATCCACGACGGAGCGCCCCCTCGAGGCCGCGGACCCCATACCTGGGATCCGCGGCCTCATTGTTTTTCCCGCCCTCTATTCCGACCGTCCACTCCGACCGACCACCGAAAACCCGCAGATAGACAGAGGAGGTGACCCCCGTGCACGAGGCCACAAGCCCGCTCTCCGTCCTCGGTATCGACATCGCCGACGCGGAGGAGTCCGGGCTGGACCTACCGTGCCGGGTCCAGGACCCGGAGCTGTGGTTCGCCGAAACACCGGCGGATCTCGAGCTCGCGAAGAGCCACTGCGCGCTGTGCCCGGTGCGCAAGTCCTGTCTGACAGGTGCCCTGAAACGGCGTGAGCCGTGGGGCGTCTGGGGTGGCGAGCTCTTCGACCACGGAGTCGTCATCGCCCGCAAGCGGCCGCGCGGCCGCCCACGAAAGGAGGTGGCGGCATGAGTTCACCGACCGCTACTACCAGCCAAGTTCTCGCCCTCACCGCAGTACCTACTCCCAGGAGCAGCGCCATGTTGTTGATGAATGAAGAACTCGCACGCGCCCGAATAGACGCGTTATACGTCGAGGCGCAGGCCGAGCATCGAGCCCGTCGGCTGATCGCCGCGCAGCGCGCAGAGCGCCGCGCCATGGTGGCCGCCCGCCGGTGGACGCGTCGGGTCGAGGCGGCCAACCGCCGTGCCCGGCTCGCCCGCGAAGCAATTCGCTGATCCATTCCGCCCCGCCCCCGAGCCTCGGGGGCGGGGCGGACTCCGCTCAGGCAGACTCGGCGGGTGGCCACCGTCACCCGCCCGGCCGGGCCGTCGACCCTCGCCGCGTTCCGCGCGATCGTCGCCGGGCGGCGTACCGACCCGGACTTCTTCGTCCGCGCCGCGCGCAAGCATCCGCGCATCGCCCACGTCCGCCTCGGCTCCGAACATCTCTACCTGCTCTCCCACCCGGACCTGGTCCGCCGCCTGCTGGTGGACGCCGGCCGGACCACCACCAAGAGCCGTGGCCTGCAGGCCGCCCGTCGGGTGCTCGCCGACGGCCTGCTCACCAGCGAGGATCCGCTCCATCACCGGCAGCGCCGGCTGGTGCAGCCGGCGTTCCACGCCGCCCGGGTGGCTTCCTACGCAGCCGGGATGGTCGCGGCGGCCGACTCCACCGCCGCGGGTTGGCGCGACGGGGCTCGGATCGACATTGCGGCGGAGATGTCGGCCCTGACCTTCGATGCGGTCGGCCGCGCGTTGTTCTCCAGCGATCTGCGCGGCGCGGCCGGTGAGGTCCGGGCGGCGCTCGGTGATCTGTTGTCGGCGTACCACCGGTCGTTCCTGCCCGGCTTCGATCTGGCCCTCCGGCTGGGTACGCCGCTCGGTCGTCGGGTGACCGCTGCTCAGGCACGGCTGGACGCGGTGGTCGCGCGGATCATCGCGGGGCACCGCGAGCAGGGTGAATCCGCAGATTTGCTGTCGGCGTTGATGGCGGCCCGCGACGACGACGGCGGGATGGACGAGCGCCAACTTCGCGACGAGGTGATGACCCTCATCCTGGCCGGCCACGAGACGACCGCCACGACGCTGACCTTCGTCTGGCACCTGCTGTCCACTCATCCCGCCGCAGAGCGTTGGCTGCAGGAGGAGATCGACGAGGTGATCGGTGCAGGGACCCCGGCGCCGGCCGATCTCGGCCGGCTTCCGCGGGCCCGCTCGGTGGTGGCCGAGTCGCTGCGGCTCTACCCGCCCGCCTGGGTGCTCGGCCGCCGGCTGACCGCCGAGATGGAAGTGGACGGATGGCTCATCCCGCCCGGCTCCACCTGTCTGGTCAGTCAGTGGGTGCTGCACCGCGACCCGCGGTTCTGGAGCGATCCGCAGGACTTCCGGCCCGAGCGCTGGATCGGGCCGTCCGGTGGGTTCGACGAGACCGCGCCGGGCCAGCCCCGCTATGCCTTCTTCCCGTTCGGGGCGGGCGGCCGGATGTGCGTGGGTGAGCCCTTCGCCTGGACCGAGGCCGTCCTCGTGCTCGCCCGGTTGGCCCGGAACTGGCAGCCCCGGCACGATCCCGACCACGTGCTGCGGCTACGCCCGGCGATCACGCTGCGGCCGGACGGCGCGCTGCCCATGACCCTCGTCGCCCGCTAGGTCTCAGTCGGCGAATCCCGGCTGCCAGCGCTCCACGATCGCCCGGTAGCGGGCCTCCGCGTTGAGCTGGCAGAGCACTCCGATGGAGCCCAGGGTGACCCGGTGCACCAGCAGGTATTCGGGCGGAAGGTTGAGCTGGCGCCCGAGCTGGGCCGCCTCGCTGCGCGGGTCGCCGAGCCGGGCCGCCTCCGCCCGCATCCAGCTGCGGGTGAACTGGAAGGTTTGGCTGCGGAGCGGCTCGAGGACGGGGCTCAGGTAGTCGAGGATGCCTTGGGCGTCGACGGTGACCTGGGGCCGGACGAAGCCCTCGGCACGCAGCCCCTCGAGCACCGCCTGCGCGTCGCCGTCGATCGCCAGCCGGGAAAGCCGGCCGATCGTGCCCGGAACCCGGCGCGGCAGCCGGGCGACCGCGCCGAAGTCGAGGACCCCGAGTCGCTTCCCGTCGACCAGCCGGAAGTTGCCCGGGTGCGGGTCGGCGTGCAGAAGCCCGCACCGCGGCGGAGCGGAGAAGTGGAGGGTGGCGAGCAGCTCACCGGCCAGGTTGCGTTCGGGCTGGCTCCCGGACGCGATGATCGACGCGAGGGGCAAGCCGTCGAGCCATTCGCTGACCAGCACCTTCGGCGCGCTGGCGACGATCCGGGGGACGACGATCTGCGGGTCGTCGGCGAATTCCGCGGCGAAGATGCGCTGGGCGTCGGCCTCCAGGCTGTAGTCGAGCTCCTCGGCGACCCTTGCCCGCAGCTCTGCGAGCAGCGGTTTGACGTCGATCCCCGGCGCCAGGACGGAAAAGAGCCGGGCGAACCGGCTCAGCTGGGTGAGGTCGGCCAGCAACGCCGGTCCGGCGCCGGGGTACTGCACCTTCACGGCCACCTCGAGGCCGTCGTGCCAGGTCGCCCGGTGGACCTGCCCGATGCTCGCGGCTGCCGCCGGCCGGTCGTCGAAGTCGGCGAACCTGCCGCGCCAGTCGCGACCGAACTGCTCGCCGAGCACCCGGTGCACCTGGGTCGCCGGCATCGGCGGCGCGCCCTCCTGCAGCCGGACGAGCGCCTCGCGATAGGGCAGGGTCAGATTTTCCGGCAGCGCCGCCTCGAACACCGACAGCGCCTGGCCGAACTTCATCGCGCCGCCCTTGAGCTCGCCGAGGACGGCGAACAACTGCTCCGCGGTCCGCTGCTGAAGCTCTGCGGTGACTTCCTGCGAGGAACGACCGCCGAGCCGCTTGCCGAATCCGACCGTGGCGCGACCAGCGACGCCGATCGGCAGGGAGGCAAGCTTGGCCGTGCGGGAAACCGCTCGGCGGGGTATGTCGCTCATCACCGCCATTGTGGCTGGTGCGCGGTTACGACCTGGACGCGGCCCGCCGGACGGGCCGGCGGCGGCTCGGTGCAGCCGCAGGCCGGATGGGGTGGCCACGAGCGGCGGCGGACCCGCCAGTCGGGGTGGGCCAGCTCCAGCGAGCCCCCGGCGGTCGGCGGGGCGCCGCCGTCCAGGAAGTCCAGCGCCTGCAGGCCCGCGAGCCCGGCGGCGGTGAGCGCGAGCGCCAGGTCGCCGGGCGGAACGTGGCGCGGATCGCGGGCCACCAGCTGAGCCGCGACCAGCGGCCAGGACGGATCGCGATCGCTGCGGTGCAGGTCGGCGCAGCGCAGACAGCTGGTGCGGCCCGGGATGACGAGCGGACCGATGACCGCCGTACTCTCCCGGACCCCGGCGACGAGGTGCGGGACCTTAGCGGCGTGCAGGGCGGCACGTACGTCGGTGTCGACGGGGGAGCCGGTGGCGATGACCGCCAGATCGGCGACCACGGCGGGACCCAGCGGGGAGGTGTCGACGTGGGCGGCCGCCCGGCGGATGGCGTCGCGGGCGGCGGAGCGCACCGGACGGCGGACGTCTCCCGGCGTGAGCCCGCCGGGCGCGCAGTCGGCGCGGTCGACCACGCCGCCGGCGACCACACTCACCGCGCCGACACCCGCCGCGCCAAGCAGCGCCGCCACCGGGATGCCGACCGGGCCGCCGCCGTAGACGACCACTGCACGGGACCGGCGGGCACCCGGAGTCGGGTCGGCGCCGTCGAAGAGAGCCCTGCCCCGGTGCAACCCGGCGAGCAACTCGGTGACGTCGCCGGCGTCCAACCCCGCCGCCGTGGCGTCGGCGAGCACTTCGGTCTCGGTGCGGACGCCGTCCAGGCCGGCCAGCAGTCGTGCGGTCGCCGGATCCACGCCGTCGACCAGGAGGGCGTGGGTCGGGTCGACCCCGATCTGCAGGGTCGCGGTGCCGCGCCACACCCGGCGCAGCGCCGGGTTGAGCCGGGGTCGGAGCGGGCGCCGGCCCGGCAGAGCTCTCATGATGACCTCGATCCGCAGAAGCGGGATCGAGAATCGCATCACCCGGCGTCGCTGGGGGCTGCCCGTCCACAGGAAGGGGGCGCCCTCCGGGTGGAGGGCGCCCCCTTCGGGCACGATCGGTCGCGGCGGTAATGGAGCACCGCCGCTCGGCGGGTCACACCGCCGTCTCGTTGGCTATGAAGCCTTGCCGAGAATCCGGTTCATCTTCGTGCCGCAGACCGGGCAGGTGCCCTTCGCCATGCGGCGGCCGGACTCACTGACGCTGACCTCACCGTCGAAGTCACGCTTTTCCTTGCACTTGACGCAGTAGCCGTTGTACGTCTCGGCCACGGTGCCTCCCTCGTCGTCACGACTGTCGCGACCGCGGCGGGCGGCCGGGGTCACGCGCAACGGTACCTGTCCTTGAGCGTGGTTCTCGCACACTGCACGCGGCGTCGCGAGGCAAATAACGGACTATCCATCCCGAAACGGGACAGACGACTCTGAGGATGCCTCGCTACGCGGGGGAAAGGCGGCCATGAGCGTGGGTCACGCGCGTCGTCACGCGCTGTACACAGCATGTGGATGAACCTGTGGACGAGGCTGTGGGCGACGTGGAGTGTCCCTGTGGATGGTGTCGTGGACGGGGTGGCGAACGGGCCCCGCCGCGGTCCGGGCCGCACCTGTGGATGGGGCCGCGAAGGTGACAGAGGCGACGGTTAAGGTGCCACCGTGGTGAGCGCACCGTTGGACGAGTCAGTCGAGTCGATCATCGAAGTACGGCGTAGTCCGCGGCGCCGGCGCACCGTGAGCGCCTACCGCGACGAGGGTCGCACCGTGGTGCTGATCCCGGCGCGGTTCAGCAAGGCCGAGGAGCGTCGGTGGGTGGCCGACATGATCGCCCGGCTCGACGCCCGCGACGGCCGGGCCCGGCGGGGGCCGCGGGCCAGCGACGCCGCGCTCGCCTCCCGCGCCCGGTCCCTTTCGGGCGAGCTTTTCGGCGGCCGGGCCACGCCGGCGTCCGTCCGGTGGGTCGACAACATGACGACGCGCTGGGGGTCGTGCACCCCCGCCGACGGCACCATCCGGATCTCGAGCCGGGTGCGGGCGATGCCGACCTGGGTGCTCGACTACGTGCTCGTGCACGAGTTGGCCCACCTCATCGCGCCCGGGCACGACCGGCGGTTCTGGGCGCTGGTGGACCGCTATCCCCGCACCGAGCGCGCCCGTGGCTATCTCGAGGGGGTGGCTGCGGCGGCCCACTGGCAGCCGAGCGACGACGACGTGCTGAGCGGCGACCGGATGTGACTGGCGGGGCTCGCGCGGCGGCCCTGCTGTTGGTCGATCCCTTGCCCGCACCGCCGGCGCCGCCGGGGATCGACCCGACGCGGTTCGCGCTCGCCATGTGGGAGGACGTCGCCGACCTCCTCTCCCAACTCGCCGGGGTCGACGCGGTCATCGCCCACACGGCCGCGCGGCGCGACGACGCGGTGGCGATCAGCTGGCCGGGCACGATTCTGCTCGAGGTCGACGACCACGCCGGGCCCATCGACGCGTTGGCGGCCATGGCGCGCCGCGGCTACGGCGTGGGTGCGGTCGTCGCCGCCGACGCGCCGGATCTCCCGGGACTGGTGATCGCCAAGCCGTTCAGCGCGCTCTCGAGCGCCCTTGCCGCGGTCGCGCCGTCGGACAACGGGGGAGCAGTGGTTCTCGCCGGCCGGCTCCCGCTTCCGGACTGGCTGACGGCGGCCGGCGGCAACCTGGACGACGACGACCTGTCCGAGCGGCTGCAGCAGGCAGCACCGCGCCGGCGCGACGTACGCATCACCCCGGCCTGGCACCGGCTTCGGTCCCCCGCCGATGTGGGCCGCCTCGACCCCGGCCTGGAGGGGTGGGAGGCGACCCGCGCCCTCCTCGAGGGCTCCTGAGCATCGGCCACGGAGTGGAACTGTCCACTGTGGACTGCTGAATTCAGGGTCGTGGTCCGGGCAATCCCCGATGTGTGACCGACCCCTTCGCGGCGAGCATCCCTACTGAAGGGAGGCCGCCATGATCGAGGTTCAGGACCTCACGAAGCGGTTCGGTACGACGGTCGCCGTGGAGGGGTTGTCCTTCCAGGTGCGGCCCGGGATGGTGACCGGTTTCCTCGGACCCAACGGGTCCGGGAAGTCCACCACCATGCGGATGATTCTCGGGCTGGACCGCCCGACGGCAGGGACGGCCGTCGTCAACGGTCGGCCGTACCAGCAGCACCGGCGACCGCTGTACGAGGTCGGTGCGCTGCTCGATGCGGCCGCGATCCACGGCGGGCGCACCGCCTACCACCACCTGCTGGTCCTCGCGCAGAGCAACGGCATCCCATCGTTCCGGGCGCGCGCGGTGCTCGACCGGGTCGGCCTGACCGAGGTCGCCGGCAAGCGGGCCGGCACCTTCTCGCTGGGAATGCGCCAGCGGCTGGGTGTCGCCGCGGCGCTGCTCGGTGATCCGCGCGTGCTGATGTTCGACGAGCCGGTCAACGGGCTCGACCCCGAGGGCATCCTCTGGATCCGCACGATGTTGAAGTCGCTCGCGGCCGAAGGTCGCACCGTCTTCGTGTCCAGCCACCTCATGAGCGAGATGGCGTTGACCGCCGACCACCTGGTCGTGATCGGTCGCGGTCGGTTGATCGCGGACACGAGCGTGGCGGAGTTCGTCCGCCGCAGCGCCGACAACCACGTCCGGGTGCGGACGCCCGATCGCGAGCGCTTGCTCGACGGCCTGCATCAGGCCGGGGCGGTCGTCCGCGACGACGAGGACTGCGCGCTCGCCGTCACCGGTGTGGGCTGTGCCGACGTCGGGGACATCGCCGCGCTGCACAACGTCACGCTGCACGAACTCAGCCTCCAGCAGGTGTCGCTGGAGGCGGCATTCATGGAACTCACCCGGGACAGCGTGGATTTCCGTTCGGACGTCGGTTCCGACCAGCAGGCTCCCGGTCCGTCCACAGTGGAGGTCGGCCAGTCATGAGCGTCATCACCACCGCCGCCGAGCCGACGGCATCAAGGGGGGAGCGCAGTCCGTTCGGAGACGTCCTGCGCTCGGAATGGACCAAGCTCCGCACCGTCCGGTCGACGTACTGGACGCTCATCGCCGCCACGGTGTCGAGCATCGCCGTCGGAGTGCTGGCCTGCGCGGCGTACGTCCACCACTTCCACCAGGCGTCGCCGGCGGCCCAGCGTCTGACGATCGCCCACGGCGACTTCGATTCGGCCGGCCAGAGCCTGATCGGGCTCTCGCTGGGACAACTCGCCATCGGAGTGCTCGGGGTGCTCGTGGTCAGCGCCGAATACCGCACCGGAATGATGCGGACAGCGCTGACGGCGGTCCCGCGGCGGATGACGGTCCTACTCGCCAAGGTGGCCTGCTTCGGCGGGGTCGCTCTCGTCACCGGGCAGATCCTCAGCTTCGGCGCGTATTTCCTCGGACAGGCGGTGCTCTCGAACGCCTCGCTGGGAAGCGGGATCGGTGATCCGGGCATGGCCAGAGCGGTGGTCGGCACCGGCGTCTTCATCGCCCTGGTCGGACTCTGCGGACTCGGGTTGGGCGCGATGATCCGGCACACCGCCGGTGCGGTGTCCGCACTTGTCGGCTTCCTGCTGGTGCTGACCCCGATCGTGCAGGCGTTGCCCGGCAGCTGGGGTCCAGCGGTCGGCAAGTTCCTGCCGTACGAGATCGGTGAGCAGGCCGTGTCGGGCCAGCGCCTCTCCGAGCACCTCAGTCCCGGAGTCGGGCTCGCGGTGATGGCCGGCTACGCCGTCGTGTTCCTCGCCGTCGGTGCCGCGCTACTCGTGCGACGGGACGCCTGAGCCATGCGGTCAGTCGTCCTCGAGACCTTCGATCGACAGGGGGTCGTCGTCGGACCGTGCGGCGAACCCCTCCGGGTCGTCGAGGTCGTCCGCCGACGGCAGCAGGTCGGGGTGCGACCAGATCCCGTCCCGCCCGTCGACGCCGCGGTGGCGGGCCAGCGCCTGCCAGAGTGCGGCGGCCTCGCGCAGCCGGCGCGGCCGCAATTCGAGGCCGACGAGGGTGGCGAAGGTCTGCTCCGCCGGGCCACCGGCCGCCCGGCGACGACGCAGCGTCTCGCGCAGCGCGTCCGCTCCGGGCAGCCGCTCACCGGCGGCGTCGGCGACCACCGCGTCCACCCAGCCCTCGACGAGGGCGAGGAGGGTCTCCAGCCGCCGCAGCGCCTGCTGCTGCTCGGGGGACTCCTCCGGCTCGAAGAGGCCGCCGGACAGCGCCTGCTGCAGGCTCTCCGGGTCGGACGGGTCGACCGAGGACATTGCCTGCTCGATCGCGCCGGTGTCGACGACGATTCCGCGGGCGTAGGCGTCGACCGTGTCGAGCAGCCGTTGGCGCAGCCAGGGGACGTGGCCGAAGAGCCGGTGGTGGGCCGCCTCACGCAGGGCGAGGAACAGCCGCACCTCGTCGTCCGGCCGCTCCAGCCCGGCGCCGAACTGGGCGACGTTCTCGGGCAGGAGTACGGCGGTTCCGGCCGGGCCGAGCGGGAGTCCGATGTCGGTACTGGACAGCACCTCGGCGGCGAGGCTGCCGAGCGCCTGCCCGACCTGCGCGCCGAACATCATCCCGCCGATCGAGCTCATCATTCCCATGAGCGGGCCGGCCTGCGCCTGCGCCTCCTCGGGCAGTGCGGAGCCCATCGCGCTCACGACGCGGGAGGCGACCGGGTCGCACAGGGTCGACCAGACCGGCAGGGTGCGCTCGACCCAGTCGATCCGGGACCACGCCTCGGTCGCGGTGACGCCGGAGGGCAGCTCGGTGGCCGGATCGAGCCACATGTCGGCCAGCCGCACGGCCTCGATGACCGCGGCGCGTTCCTCCGGAGACACATCGCGGACAGTGCCGAGCAGCTGACTGATTGCGGTCTGGCGGGCCAGGTCCCAGTTGACCGGGCCGCCCTGCCAGGACATCAGCTTCTGCAGCTCGGCGAACAGGGGGATCTTGCCGGCGAGGTCCTCGGGCAGGCCGTAGGGCATGCCGCCGGTCGGGCCGCCGGTGGGGTCGTTGGTCGGATCGCCCGGCGTGCGGCGCTCCGGGTCGTTCCCGCCCGAATCGCCACCGGACAGGCCGAACCCGAACGGGTTGTCGGTCATCATCGGCTCCGGGTTAGTCGCATGCATCCCACGGTAGTCCTGACACAGACGGGCGACGCCGGGGTGGGCGACGGGCCGGTGCGCACCGACAGGTGCGGCAAACCTGCGTTTCAAATCGTTATCCACCGACGCATGGCGGATGAGGTGCATTTCACGGACGCCGGGCGAATCACGACGTACCGTGAAAGCGCGTACCGAAATCGACGCGATGAAGGCGTGTGATGTCCCCTCTGGTCTGGCTGGTGCCGATCCTGATGGTGACCGTGTTCGCCGGTGTTGTGGCCGGCTGGGCGGCCCGCCCCAAGCCGCCCGCGGACATGTTCGACAGCCTCAAGGCGCATCGCAAGTTCGTCGATGCGCTGGAGCGGACCCGGGGCTCCGCTGCCGACGAGGACCACCGCGACTAGACAGGCCCATCGCCGGGCTACCCTCGGCGCATGAGCCGGCGCACCGTCACGCTGATCGTCGGCGTACTGGTCCTGATCGCGCTGGCGGTGGGTGGTGCGCAACTGCCCGTGCAGTACGCCGCGGAGGCGCCCGGCCCGACGTTCAACACCCTCGGTTCGGCCAACGGCCAGCAGGTGATCGCCATCAGCGGGCGCACGCCCGCCAAGACCTCGGGCAACCTCAACATGACGACCGTGTCGGTCTATGACCACCTCGACCTGCTCAGTGCGCTGCGGGGATGGTTCGCCTCCGACCAGTCGGTGGTGCCGCGCGAGGTCCTCTTCCCACCGAACGAGACCTCGACGCAGATCCAGCAACAGAACACCCAGGAGTTCACCTCGTCGCAGGACTCCGCGATCGCGGCGGCACTGGGTAAACTCGGCTACCCGAACAAAATCGTCGTGGTGAAGTTGCAGAAGGGGTCGCCGGCCGCGAAACGGCTCGCGCCGGGGGACACCATCGACCGGATCAACGGCACGTCGGTGTCCAGTGTGGCCAACCTGACGGCCAACTTGAAGAAGTTCTCTCCGGGTACCCCGCTCACGGTCACGTCGACCCGCAACGGCCACGCGCGGACGGTCCGGATCGTCTCGACGAAGGCGCCGGACCGGTCCGGTGCGGCGCTCGGGGTCTTTGTCTCCTACCAGCGGGTCGCCCCGTTCAAGGTGTCGATCCGGCTGGCCGACGTCGGCGGTCCATCGGCCGGCCTCATGTTCACCCTGGGCATCCTGGACAAGGTGGGCAAGGACAATCTGACCGACGGCAAGTTCATCGCCGGCACCGGGACGATCGACCCCAACGGGAAGGTCGGCGCGATCGGCGGGATCCCGCTGAAGATGATCGCGGCGCGCCGGGCCGGCGCGACCGTCTTTCTGGTGCCGGCCGAGAACTGCGCGGAGGCCGCGGGGCACGACCCGGCCGGGCTGCGGTTGATCAAGGTGACCAGCCTCGACAGCGCGCTCTCCGCGCTGCACACATTGCATACGGGCGGGAGCCCGCCGCGCTGCTGACTCCGCTTTCGGAGCAGCCCGGGACGTTCTACTGCAGCGTCGCGGCCAACGCCTCGGCCAGGTGCGGGGCGAGGTCGGGATCGACCACCAGGTCGCCGCCGATCGTCCCGTCGACCTGGTCGGCCGGATCGGTGCTGCGGACCCGTGCGGCCGCCGCGTGGCTGCCATCGCGCAGCACCGCGACAGCGAGCCGGATCTCCTGCCGGGACGGGTGGTCGGCGGCGTAGGCGACCGGATCGCTGCCCTCCGGCATCTGCGCCTCGGCGTCCGGAGGCAACGCGAGGACCTCCTGGATCAGGGCGCAGCCACGGACGGCGGTCGGCCACTCGATCCGCCCCAGGGCCTCGTCGAGCGGGCCCTCGGGAAGCGGTTCCTGCTCGACCGGGGTCAGGGCGCCCACGGGTATCTCGGAGGGGGTGACGCCCAGGTTGTCGGCCAGCCCCGGCTCCCGCTCGAGCAGGTCGCTGGTCTCGACCAACGCGTAGAGCAGGGGTGGGCGGTCCCAGCCGGACTCGGCCACGTGCTGCTCGATCTCGAGGAGCGTGCGTTCGAGCAGCGTCGGCTCGCGGGCGTCGTCCACCCGGTCATCTTGGCAGGTCCCGAGCCGACGAGACAGGGCAACGGCAGGGCACACCGGGAACCTCTGGGGCGGCAGGTAAGTTTCCCAGGAGGCCGTTCAATGCCCTCCCGGGCGTGCGGTGCCGTTCAGCGCTGGCGATGTGGAGGAAGTTTCCGTGGCGATGAGGCCTCCGATGCCGACGCCCACGCTGTCGCGGCGCGCCCGGATCATTCTCGCCGTCGTTGTCGGCCTCATCGTCCTGGTCATCCTGATCGGCGTCTTCAGTTCGCTCTACGTCGACTGGCTGTGGTTCGGCTCCGTCCACCACCAGGAGATCTTCACCGGCGTGCTCGGCACCCGGGTGATGCTGTTCTTCCTCTTCGGTCTCGTGATGGCGCTGATCGTCGGTGTGAACCTCATCATCGGCTACCGCTCGCGCCCACCCTTCCGGCCGATGTCGGCCGAGCAGCAGAGCCTGGAGCGTTACCGCACCGTGATCGAGCCGCGGCGGGGGAAGATCCTCGCCGCGATCGCCGTCGTGCTCGTGCTCTTCACCGGGTTGGCGGCGCAGGGGCGATGGCAGACGTGGCTGCTGTGGCAGAACGGGACGTCGTTCGGGATCAAGGATCCGCAGTTCCACAAGGACCTGTCCTACTACGCGTTCACCTATCCGTTCCAGCGCTTCATCGTCGGCTTCCTCTTCATCGCGTTCCTGTTGTCGTTGATCGGCGCGGTGATCGTGCATTACCTCTTCGGCGGCCTGCGGATCCAATCGCCCGGAGAGAAGGCCACCCCGGCCGCCCGTGCCCACCTTTCGGTGCTGCTCGGCGGACTTGTCGCGCTGAAGGTCGTCTCGTACTACCTCGACCGTTACGGGTTGATGTTCTCCAACCGTGGCGGTATCACCGGGGCCTCCTACACCGACATCAACGCGGTGCTCCCGGCGAAGACCATCCTGCTGTCGGTGGCGCTGATCTGCGCCATCGCCTTCGTCGCCAACGTGTTCTTCCGCAACTTCGCGTTGCCCGCCATCGCGCTGGTGCTGCTGGTGCTCTCCAGCGTCCTGATCGGCGGTGCCTACCCGGCGATCGTGCAGCAGTTCCAGGTGAAGCCCAACGCGAACGAGAAGGAAAAGCCTTACATCGAGCGCAACATCCAGGCGACCCGGTCGGCGTACGGCATCGCCAACGTCAACTACAGCTCGTACAACGCGACGACCGACATCACTCCGGTCGAAGAGCAGAAGATCAAGGCCAACACCGGCACGATCCCCAATGCCCGGCTGCTCGACCCCAACATCCTCGCTCCGACGTTCGACCAGCGGCAGCGGATCCTCAACTACTACAGCTTCAACGACAAGCTCGACATCGACCGCTACACCATCGGCGGTAAGACCCAGGACTACGTCGTCGGCGCCCGCGAGCTCGACCCGACGAAGCTCACCGGCAACCAGACCAACTGGATCAACGAGCACCTCGTCTACACCCACGGCAATGGGTTCGTCGCCGCGCCGGCCAACCAGGCGCCCGGTGGGCTGCCCAACTTCACCACCGGGGACCTGCCGACCACCGGCAACATCAAGGTGACCCAGCCCGACATCTACTACGGCGAGCTCTTCGGCCAGGACTACGCGATCGTCGGCAAGAGCTCCAAGCAGGGCAACGTCGAGTTCGACCGACCGGGCCCGAACGGCACCGACATCAAGAACACCTACGCCGGCGGCGGGGGCGTCAAGCTCGGCGGTGTCGTCAACCGGCTCGCGTTCGCGATCAAGTACCGCGAACGCAACATGCTGCTGTCCAGCCGGATCTCCTCAGACTCCAGGATCCTGTTCAACCGCGATCCGCGGCAGATCGTGCAGAAGGTTGCGCCCTTCCTCAAGGTCGACGGCGACCCGTACCCGTCGGTCATCAACGGCCGGATCACCTGGATCGTCGACGGATACACGACCAGTGACGGCTACCCCTACGCCGAGCGCGAAACGCTCGGTGACGTGACCAAGGACTCCCTGACCGGGCGCGGGACCAGTGGGCAGCCCAACCAGGAGGTCAACTACATCCGCAACTCCGTGAAGGCGACCGTCGACGCCTACAGCGGCAAGGTGACGCTCTACGACTTCAACAATTCCGATCCGGTGCTCAAGACCTGGATGAAGGTCTTCCCGGACCTGATCAAGCCGACGTCGGCCATCAGCCCGGAACTGCGGTCGCACTTCCGCTACCCGGAGGACCTGTTCAAGGTCCAGCGCAAGCTGATCGCGAGCTATCACGTCAGCGACCCGGTGCAGTTCTTCAACTCACAGGGTTTCTGGGACGTCCCGTCCGACCCGACCCAACCGGGCCTGCAGTCGCAACCGCCGTACTACCTGCTCGCCCAGAACCCGGGTGAGACGGCGCCGAGATTCCAGCTCACCAGCGTGCTCAGCGCGCTGAAGAGACCGAACATGGCCGCCTACGTCTCGGTGTCGAGCGATCCGCAGGACTACGGCAAGATCCGGGTCCTGGAGTTACCCAACGACACCTCGGTGTCCGGCCCTGTGCAGGTCCAGTCGCAGCTGCGATCGACGAGCGTGATCTCGCGAGATATCTCGCTGTTCGACCAAGGCGGGTCGAACGTGCTCTACGGCAACCTGCTCACCCTGCCGGTCGCCAACGGACTCCTCTACGTCGAACCGCTCTACGTCGAGGGCCAGGGCACCAATTACCCGCAGCTGCGGGAAGTGATGGTGCTCTTCGGCTCAAACGTCGGCTATGCGAGCAACCTCCCGGACGCGTTACAGAACCTCTTCACCGGCCAGAACGTCAGCGCGACCGGGGGTTCCGGCACGCAGCCACCACCGACGACCACCGCGCCGACGACACCGCCCGCGTCTTCGCCGCCGCCGGCGACGGGCACGTCACCGCCCGGATCGACCTCACCCGGTGTCGCGGCGGCCGCCGCGGCGGTGAAGACGGCCTACGCACATCTGCAGGCGGCCTTCAACAGCAACGACCTGAAGGCCTACAGCAAGGCCCAGGCCGAGTTGAGCCAGGCCATCACCAACCTGCAACGGGCCAGCAAGACCGCGCCGACGCCGACGCCCACGCGCTGAGCCCGGCGGCGTGCCTCAACCACGCACAGTCTGTTCGACGTGCCGGAAGGCCGGTGGTTCGAGGCAATGCACGAGGGCGTGGAACAACGCCGAGGCCGCATGGCCCTCCCAGCCGAGTGGCAGCAGCTCGCTCGGGAGTCCTGGGTCGAGGAACGGGAGCCCGCGCCACTGGTCGAGTGCGGCCAGATAGTCGGTGAACGCCGCGCCCTCGTCCGGGTCGGATTCCTTCGCCGCGGCGAGTACCGGCTCCCACCGCGCGAGAAAGGTCGAGTAGAGCCGACGGAGCTCGGCGAGGTCCCAGCACCGCTCCACCAACTGCTGCGCGTCGCCGAAGCCGGTGTAGGCCGCCTCGTAGAGGTCGACGTAGCGTTCGAGGCCGAGGTCGACGAGCATGCCGCGGGCCGCGGGCATCAGCCGCCGCGGGCCGATCCAGACGCCCGGCGCATCGGAGCCGAAACCCAGCCAGGTCAGCCGCGAGCGCAGCAGGTGGCGGCTCGACCGTTCCGACTCCGGGACCGAGAAGACCACCAGCGCCCACCCGTCGGCGAGGTCGGCGGGCCGCTGCGCCTCGTAGATCCGCTGGTCTCCGGCGGCCAGGGCTGTGCGGGCGACGTCGGAAAGCGCATAGCCCGCGGCGGTTCCGCGGCGGCTCGGCACCAGCCAGCCGCGCCGCTTGAGCCGGGAGGTCGCCGATCGGACGGCCTGCGGGTCGAGGCCGACCTCGCCCATCAGCTCGATCAGGTGCGCGACCGCGACCCAGCCGTCGAGGCGTCGTACGAAGGCGCCGTAGAAGGTCAGGATCACCGATCCCGGCCGGGCCGCGCGGCTGGTCATCCCGGCAGTACGGCGGTGCCGACGAGCTCGACGAGAGCCGCCGGATCGAACAGCCCGGCGACCGCGAAGAGCGCCACGGCCGGGTAGTGGGGTCCGAGGACCTTCCGGTAGGTGACTCCGAGGTCGTGCAGTTGTGACCGGTAGGCCGCGGCGTCGAGGCAGTAGATCTGCAGCTGGACGAGGTGCTCGGGCCGGGCACCGACCGAGTCGAGCGCAGTGCGGACGTTGACCAGGGCGCGGTCGAACTGCTCGAGCAGCGTCGTACCCGATATCGAACCGTCCGGCATCGACCCGACCTGGCCGCCGAGGAACACCAGCCGTCCCCGGGCCGCGACGACCGCGTGGGAGAAACCGACCGCCGGCGCGAGATCCGGCGAGTTGACCGTGCGATGCGGCTTCATCTGCCCTCCCATCGAGGGTCCCGACCGGCGGTGAACGCGGCATGGAACTCGGCGAAGTCCCGGCTCTGCATCAGCAGTGCCTGGGTCATCGCCTCGAGCTCCAGCGCGCCGGACAAGGGGAGATCGAGCTCGCGGGAGAGCAGCGATTTCGTCGCTGCGTAGGCGAACCCGGGCCCGCTCGCGAGGCGTCTCGCCAACCCGAGAGCGACGCCGTCGAGGGACTCGTCGTCCACGAGTTCGCTCACCAGGCCGTAGCGGTCGGCCTCCTCCGCGGAGATCGTGTCGCCGAGCAGCAGCAGCTTCGTCGCCGTTCCGAGGCCGACCAGGCGGGGGAGCAGGTAGGCGGCACCCATGTCGGCGCCCGCCAGTCCCACCTTGGTGAAGAGAAACGCGAAGCGGGCCGAGCGGGTCACGACGCGGAAGTCCGCCGCGAGCGCGAGGACGGAGCCTGCTCCGGCCGCGACTCCGTGGACGGCTGCCACGATGGGCACCGGACATTCGCGCATCGCCTTGACGACCTCGCCGGTCATTCGGGTGAAGTCGAGCAACTGGTCGGGACGGTCGCGCATCGCGAGCAGCGCACCGATGATCTCGTGGACGTCGCCGCCCGAGCAGAATGCGCGCCCCTCGCCGCGCAGCACCAGCGCCCGGGTATCCCCGCGGTGGGGCAGTTCGTGCAGCAGGTCGCGCAGGTCGGCGTAGATATCGAAGGTGAGCGCGTTGAGCTGCTCGGGACGTTCGAAGGTGAGGGTGGCGATGCCCCCGTCGCGTTCCAGCCGGAAGTGGCGCCAGTGCGCGGTGGATTCGGCCGATCCGCGGAATGGACTCATCGGGACTCTCCTGCTCGGTCCGGCCGGTCGGTGCGGTAGAGCCCCCGCCCGATGATCGTGCGCTGCACCTCGGATGCGCCCTCGTAGATCCGGGGGGCGCGCACCTCGCGGTAGAGATGCTCCAGCAGATGCCCGCGCTGGAGTGCCTTCGCGCCGTGGATCTGAATCGCCGCGTCGACGACGAACTGCGCGGTCTCGGTGGCGAACAGCTTGGCCATCGCCGCCCGGACGGTCAGATCGGCTGCGCCGTCGTCGTAGGCCGCGGCCGCGGCGTAGACCAGGAGTCGGGCGGCCTCGGTGCGTGTCGCCATCTCGGCGAGCTGGTGGGACACCGCCTGCAGTTCGCGCAGCGGATGTCCGAACGCCTGCCGGCGCCCGGCGTGATCGACCGCCGCATCCAGTGCCGCCTGCGTCATGCCGACCGCGAAGGCGCCTACGCTCGGCCGAAAGAGATCGAGGGTGCGCATGGCGACGGCGAAGCCGGCGTCGACCTCGCCGAGCACGTCGTCGGGTCCGACGGGCACACCGTCGAGGCGCAGCAAGCCGATCGGATGGGGGGAGAGCAGGTCGAGGGGCTCGCCGGACAGCCCCGGCCGATCGGCGGGGAGGGCGAACGCCGTGATCCCTCGGGCGCCGGACTGCCGCGTCGTCCGCGCGAAGATGGTGTAGACGTCGGCCTGTGGCGCGTTGGATATCCAGGTCTTCTCACCGCTGAGCCGCCAGCCCCCGCCGTCCTCATGCGCCTCGGTCGCGAGGGCGGCGACGTCGGAGCCGGCGCCGGGTTCGGTGAGTGCGAATCCCGCGATCGCCTCACCCGCCGCGATCTGCGGCACCCAGCGGCGTACGGCGTCCGGACGGCCGCCGAGCCGGATCGGGTGGCCGCCGAGGCCCTGCAGCGCCAGAGCGGTCTCTGCTTCCGTGCAGGAGTAGGCGAGCGACTCACGCAGCAGACAGAGCCGGGTCGCGCTGACCGGACCGTCGGGGAAGACCTGCGCCAGCAGGCCGTGGCTACCGAGGGCCTTGACGAGCGGGCGGTTGACCTGGCCCGGAACACCGGCAGCGGCGAGCGTCGCCAGCTCTCCCGCCGCGAGACGGCGTACGGAATCCGCCAGCACCCGCTGGTCGGGCGTGAGAGCGAACTGGTTCACGGTTGCTGCTCCCGGCGCCGCGCGGTCTTGCCGGACAGGTACTGGTCGGGCCAGTGGATCCCCGGGCCGTCGTAGCCGAGGTCGAGGGCCGCGTTCAACGTCCAGTAGGGGTCGATCAGGTGCGGTCGGGCGATCGCGCACAGGTCCGCGCGCCCGGCCATGATGATGGTGTTGACGTCGTCCACAGAGGACACGGCGCCGACGGTGATCGTGGGGATGCCGACCTCCTGGGCGATGCGGTCGGCGTAGGGCGTCTGGTAGAGCCGGCCGTAGGCCGGCGCCTGGTCGGGCAGCACCTGTCCGGTCGAGACGTCGACGATGTCGCAGCCGTGCCGTTGCAGCATTCCGGCGAACTCGACCGCGTCGTCACCGGTGAACCCGCCGTCGACCCAGTCGGTCGCCGAGATGCGCACCGAGATCGGCCGTTCCTGCGGCCAGACCGCACGGACGGCGTCGAAGACGTCGAGCGGAAACCTGGCGCGTGCGGCGAGCGGGCCGCCGTAGTCGTCGGTACGCCGATTGGCGATCGGCGAGAGGAAACTCGACATGAGGTAGCCGTGTGCGTAGTGCAGCTCGAGGATGTCGAACCCGCAGTCGGCTCCGCGCCGCGCGGCGGCGACGAACTGCTCGATCACCGCATCCATGTCCGCACGGGTCATCATCCTGGGTATCTGACTGAAGTCCTTGTAGCGCAAGGGGGACGGCGCGAGCAGCGGCCAGTTTCCAGCGTCGAGGGGGACATCCTCGCCCTCCCACAGCGACCTCGTCGATCCCTTGCGTCCGGCATGCCCGAGCTGCAGCCCGATCTTCGCCGCCGTCTGACCGTGCACGTAGTCGACGACCCGCCGGAAGGCGGCAGCCTGTTCGTCGTTCCAGAGCCCGCAGCAGTACGGCGTGATGCGGCCGTCCGGCGAGACGCAGGTCATCTCGGTGAACACCAGACCAGCCCCACCGACAGCTCGCGAGCCCCAATGCACCACATGCCAGTCATTGGGAATCCCGTCGCCGTCGCAGGAGTACTGCGCCATCGGCGAGACCACGATCCGGTTGGGCAGCTGCAGATCCCGCAACCGGTAGGGATAGAACATCGGCGGGGTGCCGTCTGCCACGGTGAGCCCGCCGGTACGCTCCGCACAGATGCGCCACCGGTCGAGGCCGGCGACGAAGACGGGGTCGCGGACCCGGAGATTGTCGTAGGTCACCCGCTGCGACCGGGTCAGCAGCTGGAAGCAGAATTGTTCCGGCTCGAGGTGGCGGTAGCGGCCGACACCCTCGAACCACTCCAGCGACGTCTGCGCCGCGCGCTGCATCGACGCGACCACCGGGCGACGCTCAGCCTCGTACTCCTTCAGCGCGGTGGCGAGATCGTCGTGCGCGGCCAGGGCTCCGGCCAGGGCGATCGCGTCTTCCATCGCGAGCTTGGTGCCCGATCCGATCGAGAAATGCGCGGTGTGGGCGGCGTCACCGAGCAGAACGGCGTTGCCGCTGTGCCAGGTCTCATTGCGGACGGTGGCGAACTCCAGCCACCGCGACTTGTTGCCGAGCAGCGGACGGCCGTCGAGATGATCGGCGAAGAGCCGCTGGCAGAAGGCGAGGCCCTCCTCGTCGGATGTGCCTGCGGGGAGCGGCGTCCGAGTGCCGGCGTCGAGGCCGGCGCGGTGCCAGGTCTCGGGTGTCGTCTCGACGATGAACGTCGAACGACTGTCGCTGTAGGGGTAGACGTGCGCCTGGAACAGTCCGTGCGGTGTATCGACGAAGAGGAAGGTGAAGACGTCGAAGACCTTCGGTGTGCCGTACCACACGTACTTGGACAGCCTCCGATCGATCGACGGCTGGAGGTGCTCGGCGAAGGCGCCACGGACGGTGCTGTTGACACCGTCGGCGCCGACCACGAGGTCGTAGTCGGCGCAGAGCTCACCGACCGAGGTGACGGGTGCGTTGTAGCGCAGCGTCGCTCCGGCGTCGGTTGCCCGGTCCGCGAGGATCCGCAGCAGCTCCGTGCGGGCCATGGCGGCGAACTGGTGCCCGTCCGAGCGGAGCCACCGGCCGTCGACGTACATGTCGATGGCGCTCCAGTGCCGCCAACGGGCGGCGATCTGGGCGAACGTGTCCGGGTCGGCGGCCTCGATGTTGTCGAGTGTTTCCTGGGAGAAGACGACGCCGAAGCCGAACGTGTCGTCGAGGGCGTTGCGTTCGAGGACCGTCACCGCGTGACCGGCTCCGGACCGCATCAGCAGGCTGGCGAGGAGTAACCCACCGGGCCCCGCGCCGACGCAGGCGATCCGCATTGCGGCGTCACACACCCACGTCGAGGAGGTGTTCGAAGTCGAGTGCGAGATCGTTGACGGCCTGGAAACACGCAGCCAACGCCTGTTTGACGTTCGCATCGGCGCACGGCGGCAGGTCGTCGCGCTCCGCGAGCGCCCGCAGGTCGTGGTAGGTCCGCAGCAACGCCACCTCGGCGGGGGTCAGGTCGTGTCCGATCAGATCAGTGGCCATGAGTCGGCTCCCCGTGGGCGTGGTCGTGGGCGTGCGCCGGGTCGGGCCGCGCGTCGACGAGCCGTTTCGCCTTGAGCTCGAAGCGCGGCAGGCTGTCGGGTTCGGCCAACTCGACGATGAAGTTCAGGCCCTCGTGCGCCTCCGCGAGTTCCTTGTGCAGCGACGCGGCGAGCGCGGGCCAGCGGGGATCTTCGGGCTGTTGGTCATGCAGCTCGGTACGCAGAAATATCTCGTCCCGGATGCCTTGCGGTGCGATCCGGATCTGGAACTCGGCTATCTCGGGCCGGCGTCGCACGATGGCTTCGACCGCGCGGCCGTAGACGTTGGTGCCGCGGACCTTCTTCATGTCGTCGACGCGGCCGAGGACGCCGCCCTCGTAGATGTCGAAGACACGGCCACAGGTGCACCGGCTCGCCGGGACCTTCACCACCAGGTCGGCGGTGCGGTAGCGGATCAACGGGATCATGCTGCGCCCGAACGACGTGACGACCCGTTCACCCATCTCGCCGTAGGCGACCGGCTCGTCGGTGATCGGATCGACGACCTCCTCGATGACGTGGTCCTCGATGATGTGGGCTCCTCCGGGGCGACCGGCGCACTCGAACATGAAGATGGTCGAGATCTCGGTCATGCCGGCGGTGTCATAGGCCTTGGCACCCCACTGGTGCTCGATCAGGGCCTTGGTCTCGGGTATCGAACCGGCCGGCTCGCCCGAGAGCACCAGCGTGCGGACCGCGGACCCGGGCAGGTCGATCCCGAGGTCGCGGGCGCATTCGGCGAGCCGCAGCGCGTAGGTCGGTGTGGACGCGACGACCGTCGCACCGAAGTCGACGATCTGCCGCACCCGCGTCTCGGTCGGCTGGGCGCCGCCAGGGATGACCAGCGCACCGAGCTTCTCCAGGCCGTAGTGCAGTCCCCAGAACCCGATGAACGAGCCGTAGCCGAACGCGACGTAGGCGATGTCGCGGGGACGGACTCCCATCGCCCACATGCCGTAGCACCACATCTCGGCCGCCCACGCCCAGTCCTTGCGGGAGTCGAGGGCACGCAGCGGCGCCTGCCCCGACGTACCCGAGGTCGTGTGGAGCCGCACCGCCGACTCCGGGCCGGCGACTGGCAGCAGGCCGTAGGGCGGCGCCTCCTGCTGGCCCGTCATCCAGTCGGCCCGAGTCAGGTAGGGGAGTCGGCGAAGGTCGTCAGGAGTGGTCAGGTCGGCCGGCGAGCAGCCCGCTTCAGCGAAGGAGCGTCGGTAGTGCGGGCTGCGCGCCGCGGCCCAGGCGGCGACCCCGCGCAACTTCCGCAGCTGCAGGGCCTCCAGCTCGGCGCGCGGCAGCGTCTCGATCTTCGGGTTCCAGTACGGCGACTCGCCCATAGCGCCCCCTCGTGCCCCACCCGGCTCCTTGACTATAACGCCGTGATGACGATCGTCAGTCATTCGCCAGGCGCGGCGGAGCGGAGGCTCGACTGGCCGGATTTGCCCTAACCTGGCCGGGCTCGCTAACCTAGTTCTCGTCGACGCGGGGTGGAGCAGCTCGGTAGCTCGCTGGGCTCATAACCCAGAGGTCGCAGGTTCAAATCCTGCCCCCGCTACCACAGAAAGTGCAGGTCAGAGGGCCCGGGCCATTCGGTCCGGGCCCTCTTCTGTGCCATTTGCTAACGGATTTGCTAACGGGCAGCATCCGGACCGCCCCCTCCCGGGGTCCCAGGTGGGGAAGTCGGTCCGAGGAGGATGGCCGCCACGGTGCCGGCCGCATCCCGGTCCAGCCCGGGCAGCAGGTGGGTGTACTGGCTGAGCGTGAACGCCACCGAGGCGTGCCCAAGCCGCTCGCCGA
>DASXJE010000144.1 GCA_036497565.1 Mycobacteriales bacterium | reverse complement strand
CGCTTCGCCACCGCCGGCAGCTTGCCCGCCTTCACCTGGCTGGCCAGCGTCGGCGACTCGCTGAAGCTCTTCGGCGGGGCCAACGGCTTCTTCGCCGAGCCCTTGGCAGCGCTCGCGCCGCCCGAGCCGGATCCGCCCCCGCTACCGCCCCCGCTGCCACCGCTGCTACTGCTGTTTCCGCTGCTGCACGCCGCCAGCATGGCCCCGCCCGCGACTGCCGCCGAACCGTAGAGAAACTTCCGGCGCGACAGATTTCCTCGATCATTCACTGTCTTGTGGTCCCTTCTGTGGGTGCAGCGGGCACCGGCCCGCAGTCACCGGCGGTCTGAGCACATCGAAGGCGGGAAGCCCGCTTTCAGTTGCTGGCTGTCGCACTAGCGGTCGGGGAGAAGACTCACCTCGTCGCTCCGTCCCGGCGGCGCTCTTGATATCTGCGCATCGTCGGAGCGGTGAGGGCAAAGGCCTAATGGGCTGCTGATCGGAATTACTTTCATGACGGGGATACAATTGATCAAATTGATTTACGGAAGCGAAGCATTCGAAGTCGACCCTGTCAAGATGATGTGTCCAAGCTGTAATACGAGATCAATACCGGCGAAAGGCGAAAGGCTCCGGGCCGATCCAGTAATGCCGTCACCACTACTGCCAAATGCAGAATTGAGATATTCGCCTATCGTGCAATACGTGTGTCAATATATTGCGTTGAGATAATGGGAAAATGAGCTCCCCGGGGTCTCCGGCAAGGCCCGGTCACCGTCCGCGTGCGCTTGCTGCTCTAGCGTGGCCGCATGGCAGAGCCCCCGCGGAGCCGCGAGCAGCGGATCGCCGACACGATGCACCATCTCGAGCACGATGTCGACGCCTGGCTGGCGACGACCGACAGCCAACGGCCCTGGCTCGTCCCGCTCTCGTTCATCTGGCACGACGGCCGGCTGGTGTTCGCCACGGATGAGTCGTCGCGGACGATCAGGAACGCGAAGATCGCCAGCCGGGTCAGGATCGCTCTCGGCGCCACCCGCGACGTCGTCCTCATCGACGGTGACGCCGCCGTCGCACCGTCGTCCGACATGAGCGATGCCGAGGTGGACGCGTACCGGCGTAAGAACGGCTCCGATCCGCGCGGATGGGCCGACTCGATTCTGCGGGTGTCGCCGCAACGGGTCCAGGCGTGGCGGGAGGAGAACGAACTCCGAGGGCGCACCCTCATGCGCGACGGCGTGTGGCTCAGTACGCCGCCTGGAGAAATGGCTTGACCGCACGGAGATGATTGGCGGTCGTGCGCGTTGACCGGCGGCAGAGTCACGTGAGGAGCAGTGATGATCGGGCGGGGTCTGCTGCCACCAGGTGCGGCGAGGCACAAGCGCCTGCTGGCCGCCCTGGTGATCGACGCGCTCGGTTCAGGCCTCTTCATCCCGTTCTCGCTGCTGTTCTTCGTCGCCACCACGCCACTGTCGCTGCCGACCATCGGCTTGGCCTTGTCGGTCGCCGCGCTGGTGCGGATCCCCGCCACGTTCGCGGCGGGCGGCTTCAGCGATCGGATTGGCCCGCAACGGGCGGTCGTCATAGCGCAGGTGTTGCAGGCCGTGGGGTTCGTGAACTACCTGTTCGTCGGCACCACGTGGCACCTGATCGTCGCTGCCGGGATGGTGCAGGTCGGCAACTCGATCTTCTGGGTCGCCTACCAGGCCCTGGTCTCGGAGGTGGCCGGGGACGGCGGCCGGGAGCAGTGGTTCGCCCTCGCCACGGCGGTACGCACCGCAGGGTGGGCGGTCGGCGGTGTGGTGGCCGGGGTGGTCGTCGCCGTGGGCGGCCGGTCCGGCTACGTGTTCGTCGCCGCGGCCGACGCGGCCTCCTTCGCTGTGGCGGCGGCGTTGATGTGGGGACCGCTCGTCGGGCTGGGCCGGGAGCGGCTTGAGCCCGCGGCGGCGCCGGAGGACGGGCAGACCGGCTGGTCCAGCGTGCTGCGCGACGGGCCGTTCCTCGGCTTCGTCGGCGCGAACCTGGGCCTGACATTGCTGTCGCTGGCCTTCGCCGTCGGCCTGCCGGTCTTCCTGGTACGTACGGTCGGCCTGCCCACCTGGACGCCCGGGGCGGTGCTGGCCATCAACGCCGTGCTCGGCACCCTCGGCACGCCGCTGATCGTGCGCCGGATCACCGGCCGTAGCCGCCGCGGGGTCCTGCTCAGGTCCCAAACCATCATCGCCGCAGGCTTCGCCGCCGTGCTCGCCATCGCGTTCGTGCCCACCGCGGCCGGCCTGGTGCTGGCCGTGGTGGCCGTCGTACTGGTGACCGGATGCGAGGTGATGCAGGGCTCCGTCGTGCCCGCCGTCGTCACCGAGGCGAGCACCCCGCGCACGCTCGGCCGCTACATGTCCGCCTACCAACTCACCTTCGCCATCTGCGACATCATCACCCCGAGCCTTGTCACCCTCACCCTGCACCACGGCGCCGCCGCGCTGTGGCTGCCGCTGATCGCGATCGCCCTCCTCGACATGCCCTTGCTCGCCGTCGTCGCCCGCCGCCTGCCCCCGCTGCGCCTACCGGTCGGAAGAGTCGAACCAGACCTCACCCGCGAGAGAATGGTCGAAACCGACTCCGTTTGAGCCGACGGACGGGCATTCGCAGGCGTCGGTGGACCTGAGTGGGAGGGTGCGTCGGGTGGATGACACGAGCGGATGGGGCAAGGTCGGGCTCGGCGTGCTCAGCGCGGCGGCTACTGACGCACCCCGCGATGCCGGCGTCTACCTCTTCCTCGACGACCACCGCGACGTCCTTTACGTCGGGAAGGCGCGCAATCTACGGCAGCGTCTGCACCAGCACGCGGCGACGAAGCGGCAGGAGTCCCGACTGCATCAGAAGTACGACCTGGTCCGCCGGGTCGTGTGGGAAATCGCCGCCGACGAGGAGGCCGCCTTCTGGCGAGAAGCGGATCTGATCTTCGCCCTGCGCCCACCGTTCAACACCAACCCCGGCCTCCGGGGTCATGACCCGGTCGGAAAGGACCCACAAGCGCCGTACATCGTCGTGGTCGAGGATGCGACGGGGACACTCCACTTCACCTTGGAACCCGTCGTTCCTGTGACCGGGAGTGCCTACGGGTGCTTTCCCCACCTGGGCAAGGGAGTCGCCTCCGACCTGGGCATCGCGTGCAGCGACGGCTACACCGCGCTGCTACGTCTGATGTGGGCGGCGTCGGGGCAGGGCGCCGGCATGCCGACTGCGGTCACGAGGTCGGCGCCCGCATCGTTCGCGGTGGCGGCGCCGGCGGACATCCGCGAGGGCCTGCGCCGCTTCCTGTCCGGGACAAGGCCGCGGCTGGCCGAGGACTTGCTCAGTGCGGCAGCCCACCGACCTGAGTTCATGCAGCCGGCGCTTCGCCGCGACAGGGCGTCGGCGCTGCGGTTCTTCGCCGCCGGTCCGCGGCTGGTGCACGCGCGGCGACTACGTCACCGCAGACGCGCGAGGGCTCTCGACGCCGAGACATATCGGAGTCTGGTCAGAGATGAGATCAGCCCGGTGATCAACGAGTCGTACGACAGGTAGGCGTCGGTGCTCGGGTCGGGCTGGGGAGGTCCGGTGGAAACCCAGTGGTGCTGAGGTGTTGGGTGATCAGGTCAGCGCAGCCATCGGGGTCTTCGAACCAAGGTCCATG
>DASXJE010000143.1 GCA_036497565.1 Mycobacteriales bacterium | reverse complement strand
CGCCGCTGCGAGGACTTCGGCGTCGACGTCGCGTTCAACTGGGATCACTTCTTCCCGCTCTACGGCGACCCCGACGGCCCGCACTACGAGTGCTGGACGATGCTGGGCGCCTGGGCCGAGCAGACGTCGCGCCTGGAGATCGGCGCGCTGGTCACCTGCAACTCCTACCGCAACCCAGAACTGCTTGCCGATATGGCGCGCACCGTCGACCACATCTCCGACGGCAGGCTGATCCTCGGCATCGGGTCGGGCTGGAAAGACAAGGACTACGACGAGTACGGCTACGAGTTCGGCACCGCGGGCAGCCGGCTCGACGACCTCGCTGCCGGGTTGCCGCGCATCAAGTCACGGCTGGCCAAGCTCAACCCGCCACCGACCCGGGACATCCCGGTCCTGATCGGCGGTCAGGGGGAACGGAAGACGCTACGGCTGGTCGCCGAGTACGGCGACATCTGGCACGGGTTCACCTCGCTGGAGACGTACCCCGCGAAGGCGGAGATCCTGGCGCGACACTGCGCGGATGTCGGCCGCGACCCGGCGACCATCGAGCGCTCAGCGGGTGTGAACGGCAAGAGCCTCGACGCGCTGGTGGCTGAAGCCGACGCGTTCGTCGAGCTCGGGGTGACGATGCTGACCGTCGGAGTCAACGGACCCGACTACGACCTGACGCAGGCCGAGGCGCTGTGCCGGTGGCGCGACCGTCGTCAACCGAATGGAAGCTGAACTGGCGGAACGGCTCCCGTTGCGACGGGTACGTGAGATGCTTGCCGCGCAATGCCCAAGAAGTATGGGGTCAAAGAAAAGGACCTCGTGGTTTCGCATGTCGTCAACCTGGTGCTGACTGGCAAACTGCGGTCAGGGGATCGGGTCGATCGCAACGAGATCGCCAACGACTTAGGACTATCCCGCGTGCCGATACAGGAGGCGGTGGTCCAACTCGAGCATGACGGCATCCTGTCAACGCAGTATCACCGTGGCGCGTACGTCGAACGATTCGACGAGTCCGTCTTGCGGGAACATCACGAGCTGTATGGGGTGTTGACCGGTATCGCCTCGGCCCGCGCCGCGGTCGACAGCCTTCCGCGAATCCTCGACCAGCTCGGCACGTTCGTCGACACCATGCGCAGTAGCAAAGGGTCGCGCGCGTTTCAGGAGACAGCGTGGAAGTTCCGCAACCTGATCAACGACGAGTACGCGGGCCCGCGCTTGCAGGCCGCGATCCGTGCGTCGCAGACCTTCATCCCGCCGGGGTTCTGGTTGTCCTACCTCAACAACCACGACGAGTTGCTTCCGCTCTTCGAGGCCGAGACCGCCGCGATCCAGCGTCGCGACCCCGACAGTGCCCGCGCGGCGTGCGCCGCGCGGTCCGGGGTGATGGCCAGGATCATGCTCGGTGAACTGGTGCGACGCGGGGTGTTCCGGCCTGCCGGAGCCGCCTGGCCGGCGACATCCAGCTCGGATGCGCCGGTTGCGTTCTGATTGAGCTGAAGGCAGTGCCGGATCGGCGGTGCCCATTACGTTGCTTTGAATGCGGTTCGTGAAGCTTTTCGTCG
>DASXJE010000142.1 GCA_036497565.1 Mycobacteriales bacterium | reverse complement strand
GACCGCTACGAGCCCTACGTGGGTCGGTGGAGCCGGGCGGTCGCCGACCGGTTCCTGACCTGGCTGCGCCCCGCGCCGGGAGGCAGATGGATCGACGTCGGCTGCGGCACCGGGGCGCTGACCGACACCGTGTTGGCGGCGGCCGCCCCGTCGTCGGTGCTCGCCGTCGACCGGTCCGCGGCCTACCTCGCCTACGCACGATCGCGCCTGGCCGGTCGGCCCGTCGGGGTCGGCGTCGCCGACGCCGCGGCGCTGCCCGCTGTGAGCGGGTCCGTGGACTACGTGGTCTCCGGGCTGATGCTCAACTTCCTCCGCGATCCGGCGCGGGCGGTCGCGGAGATGACGCGCGCCGGCCGACCGGGTGGCGTCGTCGCGGCGTACGTATGGGACTACGCGGACGGGATGCAGCCGATCCGGACGTTCTGGGACGCCGCCGTCGCGATCGACGCGGGGGCGGCGGAGCTGGACGAGCGGCGGCGCTTCCCGCTCTGCCGGCCGGACCGGCTCGCCGCTCTGTTCGACCACGCCGGCCTGACCCAGGTCGATACCACCTCCCTCACGGTGCCCGCGGTGTTCGGCGACTTCGAGGACTACTGGACACCGTTCCTCGGCGGCCAGGGGCCCGCGCCGACGTACTGCGTCAACCTGTCGCGAAGCGCAAGACAGGAGCTGCGCGACCGACTGCGGTCGAGCGTTCCCCGGTCCGCCGACGGTTCGATCCCGCTCTCGGCGCGGGCCTGGGCGGTCCGCGGCACCGTCACATGACGGACGACGCCGCCCTATTGCCCGCTTAGGCGCGCCGCCCTAGGCTCCTCGGCCATCGAACCGCCGTCGACGTCGGTCGCTCGGCTTGCGCCCGGAGAGGGATGTTGATGTTCAGAAGGTCCACCCGGAGGACGCGCATCGCCACGGTCCTGCTCGCGAGCTTGGCGACCGTGTTGGGAATGGCACTGCCGATCTCGGCGGCGAGCGGGTCCGCCGGGCCGAAGCCCGGTGCGCAGGCAAGCGGCGCGGCGTCGGCGCCGGAGCTGTCGACGACCAGCCGGCTGCAGGACCGGCGCGAGGTCGCGGCCGGGACGCGGGCCTATTCGGTCGGCTTCCAAGACGGCCGCTTCTACGCCAACGGCTGGCACATCACCGGCGAGATGGGCGGCGTATGGACACCGCCGCTGAAGCTCCTCGACGGCGTCTGGTTCGGGCTCGACGGCAACTGGGTCGGACCGGCGACAAAGTTCTCGAGTGGACGGGGATACACCCGCTACGACCTCCCCGACACCGCGGGCCTGAAGGTCGAGCGCACCGACGTCGCGCCGGACGGTCGCCGCGGGGTGCTGTTCGGTCTCAAGGTCACCAACCCCGGGGCGGCGCGCACCGCGAAGCTGTCCGTCGACGCCCACTCCGAGCTGATGGGCCAGTTCCCGTGGGGATTCACCGGCACCACCCCCAACGCCAGCGACAACCTTCCCGACAAGGGCAGCTACGACGGCCGGGACCTGGTGTTCACCGATGACGGTGCGTTGCCCGGAGCGCCGACCCACCACTACGCCGCCCTCGTCGGCACCGCGATGAAGCCCGACTCGGGCACGGTCGGCGAGCAGTTCTGGGGTCCGCAGCCCGGTCACCGGTGCACGGGGACCGAGCCCGGTGCGCCGGCCGACCCCAAGCCGTCGCAGTGCGACGACGGGCCGTTCGGAAACGGCACGGGCGGCGAGTTGACCTACACGCTCTCCCTGCCCGCCGGCGGCTCGAAGACCGTGTGGCTGGCGGCGGCCGGCTCCGACCAGGGCCTCGGGCCGGCACAGCACGAGCTGAGTCAGGTGCTGCACGACCCGGCCGGCGAGTTCGCCGCGAAGGTGGCGTCCCGCAAGCAGATCGGGCAGCGGACCACCGTCTCGCTGCCGGGCGACCCGATGGTGCAGAACGCGATCGACTGGGGCAAGCAGAACCTCGCCGACCTCACCCGTAGCGCCGACAACCTGCAGATCCGCTGGACCAACCAGGGCAAGCAGTTCCCGGCGCCGCTGGGCACCGTGCCCAAGGCGACGTGGTTCAGCGCCGGCTTCCCCGACTATCCGTGGATCTTCGGTACCGACGGGGAATACACGGCGTTCGCGGCCGCCTCGATGGGCCAGTTCGAGACCATCGAGGCCCACCTGCGGGCCCTCCGCGACATCTCCGACATCCTCAACAACAAATCCGGCGTCGTGGTGCACGAGGCCGTGTCCGACGGCTCCATCTGGTTCGGGCACGACTCCCGCCACCAGAACGCCGACGGAACGACGGCGTACGACTTCAACACCGACGAGACGGTGAAGTTCCCGAGCACCGTCGCGCTGGTCTGGCGTTGGACGGGGGACAACCGGTTCCGCGACGAGATGTATGACTTCGCCAGACGCAACCTGCATTACGTCGCGAGCAACCTGGATGCCGACCACGACGGTTGGCCGGAGGGCCTCGGCAACGTCGAGGTGACCGGCATGGGGCCGGAGAAGCTCGACAACACCGTCTACTTCATCCGCGGCCTCTACGACCTCGCGGACATGGCGCAGTCCAAGCACGACACCGCCACTTACACGTGGGCGACGGACATGGCGGCCAAGCTGCGGCAGCACTTCGACGGCACCTGGTGGTTCGACACCGCGCAGCAGTACGCCGACTCACTCCAGGCGGACAACTCGCAGTCCTTCCAGAAGCACTGGATCGGCCAGACGCCGATGGAGGCGGAACTGCACGTGAACGGGCAGACGGTGCCCGGTCTGGCGCCGCTCGATCACGGGACCACCGCTCTGGCCGGGCGGGAGAACTCCTGTTACAGCGGCGATCACCCGCTCAACCCGGGCCTGTTCCACACCGGCTGCGGCGGCGGTCCGGACGGCAAGGGAGCGAAGGTCATCTACGGCCTGACCACGTCGATCCAGGCGATCGGTGAGGGCAATTACGGCCGGCTGGGGCCGGACCAGCAGGATCGTTACCTGCACGCGCTGGCCGAGCCGATGTTCTCCGAGCCGGCTACCGGCGGGACGCCCGACGAGCAGCCGGGGGCGATGCCGGAGACCTTCCCGGCGCCGGACCAGGGCGCGAACATCGACCGCTGCTGGACCTGCCGCTCCATGTTCATGCAGGCGTGGGGCAACTACGGCACGTCGTACGCCGTCGTGCACCAGTGGCTAGGTGTGCAGCCCGACCTGGGCCGGAATGCCGTCGCGATCGTGCCGCAGGTGCCGCAGGGTCAGACCACGGTGGCGGGCAAGGACATCCGGCTCGGCGGCGGATCGGCCGACGTGCGAGCCACCCATGTCGGGAACAGTTATCGCACCGAGGTCACCATCTCGTCGGCCGTCGGTGCCGGCGACGTCGTCATCGGCCACACCCTCCCGCGTGGCACGCAGGCGACGTCGGTGGTGCTCGACGGGCACGCCGTGCGGCACTACCAGGTCGTCGCGACCAACCGCGGTGAGGAGGTTCGGGTTCCGACGGCGGCGGGCCACCACACCCTGACCGTCACGACCTGACCAATCAGCGGGCGTTCGTCGCGATCTTCTCGAGAGCCACCGGATCGATCGGTTCCCACGCGGGGACCTCTGCGGACGAGCCCGCCCCGAGGACCGCCGCGAGCAGGCCGGGGAAGCGTCGCTCGAGTTCGTCGCGGCGCAGGCTGACGTGCCGCTGCCGGCCGTGCGGGACGTTGCGAATGATGCCCGCCTCCCGCAGCGTCTTGAGGTGGTGCGAGCGGGTCGACTTGGGAATCGTGCCCCCGACGGCCTGGCACGGCACGAGCTCACGCGGGCCCTCGGCCAGCTGCCGGACGATCAGGAGCCGGGCCGGGTCGCTCAGCGCGAACAGCACGTCGGTCACCGAGATGTCGGCGATGTCGGGATGCTCGAGCTCCCGTGTGGGCTTCGTCACGGTTCCATAATAGTTGAACAGTCGCCGGAATCCGAGCTACGGTCTGACAGTTCCAGAATTCACGAACAGTCAGGCGCTCCCGCCCGACGACGAAGGGCACCCGGATGACTCTCACCCAGGCGCGACCGCTGGATACGACGACCGCGACGCGGCGACTGCCCGGCGCGGTCAGCTTCTGGCTGGTCGGCGCGACGCTGCTGGCCCTGATGTCCGCCGCCAGCGCGCCGTCGCCGCTCTACATCGTCTACCAGGGCAGGTGGGGCTTCTCCACCACGACGCTGACCGCGGTCTTCGCCGTCTACGCCATCGCGCTGCTGGCGGCCCTGTTGACCGTGGGGGCGTTGTCCGACCACGTCGGTCGGCGTCGCGTCCTCGTGGTGAGCCTGCTGCTCGAGGCCGTCAGCATGGTCGTCTTCCTCGGCGCGGACGGGGTCGGCTGGCTCTATGCAGCGCGCATCCTGCAGGGTCTGGCCAACGGGGCCGCGACCGGCGCGATCAGCGCGGCACTGGTCGACCTGCAGCCGGGCCACCGCCCCAGGCTGGGCGCCCTCGTCAACAGCGCCGCACCGATGGTCGGCCTCGCCGTGGGCGCGCTGGGGTCCGGCCTTCTGGTGCAGTACGCCGGCCGGCCGACGACGGTCGTCTTCGGCGTCCTGATCGCCGTCTTCGCGGTCCTCGCGGCGGTCGTCGCGTTCCTGCCCGAGACCGTCGTCCGGCGGGCCGGCGCGGTCCGCTCGCTGCGTCCCCGGTTGGCGGTTCCCGGGCCGGCCCGGCGGCATTTCGTCGCCGCCGTCCCGGGACTCGTCGCCGCGTGGGCCACCGGTGGGCTCTACCTCTCCCTCGGGTCGTCGCTGACCGCCGAGGTCCTGCACGTCGACAACCATCTGGTCGGCGGCCTCGTGGTGTCGGCGCTCGCCGGCGCCGGGGCAGTGGCCGCACTTGTCGCCCGCGACGCGACGCCGCGGACGGTGATGGTCCAGGGGTCGCTCGTGCTCGCCGCGGGTACCGGAGTGACGCTGCTCGCGCTCGCCGCGACGTCCACGCCCTGGTTCTTCGTCGGGACGGTGGTGGCCGGTCTCGGGTTCGGGGCGACCTTCCTCGGCGCGCTCCGTTCGCTGGCGCAGCTGGCCGCACCGGCCGAACGCGCCGAGTTGTTCGCGTCGATCTACGTCGTCAGCTACCTCGCCTTCAGCATTCCCGCGGTCATCGCGGGAGCTGCCGTCGCGTCGCTCGGCCTGCTCACCACGGCCACGGCGTACGGCGTCGTGATCATCGTGCTGGCCCTGCTCGCCGCGATTCCTCGATCCGCCGTACGCCGTCAGCCCGCCTGACCGGTTGGAGATCGGTGGACATCGCGCCTCCTTCCCGGTCAGGTACGCCGCACGGGCGACGACGTGCTGAACCCCGACGGGCCGGACGGTAGCGTGAGACCGGTCATGATGGGCAGCCAATTTGACGACGCGATGCCGACCGCGGCGCTCTGATGCCACGGGTGTGGGTGGTCGCCGACGACCTGACCGGTGCCGCGGACGCGACCAGCGCGATGGCCGGACCCGGCGTCGCCGGGCTAATCCTCCTCGACCCGATGACCGACGACGGACCGCTCCCGGTGGGCCCGGACAGCGTGGTCGACGTCGTCGCCCTCGACACCGACACCCGCGACGCGGCGGCCCACCTGGCGCACGACACCGCCTACCGAGCAGCCATGTCCGCCCGCGCCGCCGGGGCATCGGTGCTCTTCCGGAAGGTCGACTCCACCCTGCGTGGACACGTCGCCGCCGAGGTGACCGCGACCCTCGCCGCCGCGCACACCATCTGGGCCCCGCAGCCCGTGCTCGCCGTCGTCGCACCGGCGTTTCCGCATGCCCGCCGCACCACGGTCGGCGGTCACCAACTGCTCGACGGCACCCCCCTCGAACGCACCGAGGTGTGGTCGAGCGCGGGGCTGACCGGCCCCGCGGACCTGATGGCGATGTTCACGGCGGTCGGGCATCAGAGCCGGCCGGTGCCGATCCGTGTCGTCCGGGGAGCCCCCGAGGATCTGGTCGGCGCCATCAAGGACATCGCGGCGATCGGGATCGAGATCGCCGTCTGCGACGCCGAAACCGACCAGGATCTGCACGCCATCGCGCACGCGGCCGTGGCCAGCGGTATCCGGATCGTGTGGGTCGGCTCGGCCGGACTGGCCGGGCAGCTCTCCGGTGTGCTCGGCCTCGGCGGCGGCTCGCCGTACGACGACGCCCCGCCCCGCCCGACCGGACCGGTCGTCACCGTCGTCGGCAGCCGGTCGTCCGTCGCCGCCAGACAACACCGCCGCATCGTCGAGGTCCCCGGGGTCGCCGAACTCCTGCTCGATCCCGACATGTTGCTGGCCGGCGAGGCGCACGCTGCATGGGGCCCGGCCTCGGCCGCGCTCGGCGCGGCACTCGCTGCCGGGCGCGACCTCGCGGTGGCCCTGCGGTCCGCCGATCCCGTCAGCGACGGCGACGGCCGGCAGCTGTGTGAGGCCGTCGGTCGGCTCATCGCGTCGCACGCCGGCGACATCGGCGCACTCGTCTGTACCGGCGGCGAGACCACCCGCGCGGTGCTGCTGGCCGCGGGCGCACATACGCTGCGGTTCATCCGCGAGGTGGAGCCCGGCGTCGTACTCAGCAGGGCGGACGGGACGCACGCGCTCCCGATCGTGACCAAGGCCGGCGGGTTCGGCGACGACGACACCCTGGTCCACGCACGAGACGAGCTCACCGAAGGAGCACCACACCAATGACCGCAACACCAGCGACCCCCATCATCGCCATCACCATGGGTGACGCGGCGGGCATCGGCCCGGAGGTCATCGTCAAGGCGCTCGCCGAGGACGCGGTCTACGAGACCTGCCGCCCGATCGTCGTCGGCGACACGCGACGTCTGCAGTCCGCCGTGAAGATCTGCGGGCTCGATCTCACCGTCGCGACCGTGCCCACGGTCGCCGACGCCGCCTTTCAGCACGGGACCATCGACTGCCTAGACCTCGGTCTCATCCCCGACGACCTGCCGTTCGGGGAGTTGTCCGCCCTCGCCGGGGATGCGGCGTACCAGTACATCGACGTGGCCGCGAAGCTCGCCCTGGCCCGCGACGTCGACGCGATCTGCACGGCGCCGCTGAACAAGGAGGCGTTGCACGCGGGCGGGCACCGCTATCCCGGCCACACCGAGCTGCTCGCCGACCTGACAGGTACGCCGGAGGTCTCGATGATGCTGTCGACCCCGACGTTGCGGGTCATCCACGTCACCACGCACATCGGGCTGGTCGACGCAGTGGCGCGCATCGAGCCGGGGCTGGTCGAGCGGACGGTACGTCGCGCGCACGAGACGCTCGTCACCGCCGGGATCCCGCATCCGAAGATCGCCGTCTGCGGCATCAATCCGCACGCCGGCGAGCACGGCCTGTTCGGCAACGGCGAGGAGGAGGAGAAGATCGAGCCGGCGCTCGAGGTGGTCCGCGCCGACGGGATCGACGCCGAGGGGCCGTTGCCCGCCGACACCGTCTTCTTCCGCGCCGGACGCGGCGACTTCGACATCGTCGTCGCGATGTATCACGACCAGGGGCACGGGCCGGTCAAGGTCCTCGGGCTCGAGGCCGGCGTCAACATCACCGTCGGGCTGCCCGTCATCCGCACCTCGGTCGACCACGGCACGGCGTTCGACATCGCCGGCACCGGACAGGCCGACGGCCGCAGCCTCACCGAGGCAATCCGGCAGGCGGTCGCGCTCGCCCCCGACCGCTCCTGATGAGGATCGTCTCCGTCCACGAGGGCGTCGTACCGATCAGCTCGTCGATGCGCAACGCGTGGATCGACTTCAGCGCAATGGATTGCTCGATCGTCGCCGTGGTGAGCGACGTCGTCCGCGACGGCGAACCGCTGGTGGGATA
>DASXJE010000141.1 GCA_036497565.1 Mycobacteriales bacterium | reverse complement strand
TTCGTCGAAGAGCCGAGACTTCGTGCCGAAATGTTTGAAGATAAGGTTCTCGACCACGTCGGCCCTGGCCGCGATCTGCCGGGTTGTCGTGCCGGCCAGGCCGCCCTCGGCGAAGCACTGCCGAGCGGCGTTCAGGATCAGTTCTCGAATAACGGTGGACGACCGCGCGACGCGGGCACCACTCGAACGATCTTGAGATCCCGGGGGCGTGGCCATCGGAGCGATTGTCTCAGATGCGGGCGCCTGCCCTGTCTCACACCCGGACGGCAGCTCCGTCCACGCCACCCTTCGTCCCGACGGTCGCCGTGTCCATCACTCACAGTCACCGATACGGGCAGGCGCGCTCGCTCGACCCCTCCCCGTGACGTGCGCGCCGGAGGCAGTGGGCGTAAGACGACGACGTCGCTCCCTATGGGTAGTGTTCGCTCTATAGCTGCCATCCGAAGAGGCTCCGCCTGGGAACCTCGCCCGACCAGCCGAGCATCTGTACTGATCAGATCGCTCCCCTGAGCTGGATCGGGTGATATCGCGGACTTGACCGCGTGCTGGCGAGCCTCTACCGTCAGATAGCAGTTGCTCTACGTTGGGCAGTTACAACCTTCTCGAAACTTCGTTTCCTCGGCCCACCGCGTTCATCGATCCCCGAAGCGAGCGGTGCAATGGTGCATCTTGTAACCACGTTGTGTCACCGCGTTGGCGGTTGTCCCCCCGGCTTGGTCGCTTCGGCGCCGTTGTCGCGGACCCGGTCCCGGCTTGCGGGATGACCGCGCTCTCGCCTTCCGGGCCCGGGTCCGAGCTGCCGGCGGCAGGGTCTGCCGCGGGGCCGTTGCCGGCGGAGTCCTGGGATCCGCTGCACGCCGGGAGCCCCCCGGGCCGACTGTGGTCACGGGCCAATATCGGCGAGGCGCTGCCTGGTGTGCTGACCACCTTGACCTGGGATCTGTGGGAGGTTGCCGCCGAGGGCGCAACCCGTGAGGCGTTCCACGCGTTGGGCGCGGCGACCCGCGGGGAGGCACGGGTACCCCTCGATCGGGAGAAGCGGTTCTCGAGGGCCTTCTACGGGCGCGGCGCCGTGCAGCTGGATTTCCTGTGCTCCATGGGTGATCGCATCCCCGGCACATCCGGAGCCGCGATCGCGGAACAGGTCTTCGGTCGCGTACCGGAAACTTTGGTCGGTCTGCGGACCCGCCGCCGGTACCCGATCATTGCCGCCCGAATGCCGTACACCTTCTTCCGGATTCCGTCGGTACTGCGTGCCACAGCGGCGGATACCCACCAGTGGTGGCGCTGTCAGATCGCGTCCGTTCCCGACCTGGACCATACGGCGGCGGTGCGGCTGTTCTCGGAGGCGACAGCGCGTTTCCGGCGGAACGTGGCGCTGCAGGCGACGACCTTGTTCTGTGTGGTGCAGCCGATCTACAACGTCCTGGAGAAGCTCACGGCCGGCGTGGGCGTCGGCGACATGACGAGCCTCGCCAGCGGCTACGGATCGGTCCCTGAGACAGCGGTGGTCGCTGATCTCTGGAGAGCGTCCCGCGGCGAGATGGACATCTCGGAGGTCGTGGACCGGAACGGTTTCCATGGGCCGCACGAGGGCGAGCTGTCGTCGCGGGTGTGGCGTGAGGACGCCACCGCGCTGCATCGGCTGGTCGCCGAGTACGCCGTCATGGACGAGGAGCGGAACCCGCTCGCGCGGGAAGCCGCACTGCGCGATCGCCGCCTCGAGCTGGAGCGGGACATCCTCGCGGCGTTGCCCCCGGTCAGGCGTCCACTGGCCCGCCGGGTGCTGCACACCGCCAGCACCGTGATCCCGCTCCGGGGCATGGCCAAGGAGTCGTTCCTGCAGGCCTCGGACACGATCCGGGCAGCTGCCCGGCGGGTCGGTGACCTCCTGGCGTCGGACGGGACGATCGCCACCGGCGACGACGTGTTCTTCCTGACCGAGAGTGAGATCGCGGGCCGCCGCCCCGACGACATCCGCGGCCTGATCGAGCGTCGCCGCGAGCGCTACGCCTACTACCGCTCGATCGAACTGCCCACGCACTGGCAGGGCGACCCGGTACCCATCGTCGCGACGGCGGAGTCGCGGGCAGCGGACTCGGTCAACGGTGTCGGGGTCAGTCCGGGTGTGGTCGAGGGATTCGCGCGGGTGGTGACCGACCCAGACTTCGACTATGTCGAGCCCGGCGAGATCTTGGTCGCTGCCGCCACGGACCCCAGCTGGTCGTCGATCATGTTCATCTCCGCCGCCCTGGTGGTGGACATCGGCGGGGCGCTGTCCCACGCCGCCATCGTGGCGCGCGAGCTCGCGGTGCCCTGTGTCGTGAACACGATCACCGGGACCCGCAGCATCCGGACCGGCGACCGCTGCCGGGTCGACGGCACCACCGGCATCGTGACGGTGCTCGAACGTGCCGCCAGCTCTTCCTGACCGTCCCATCAAGGTTCACCAATGATCGACTCCAGGAAGGACGAGAAATGTCCGACTCCCGAGGCCCGTGGGGGCCGCTGGCCGAGCCCATGCACACCGACCGCGTCTTCTCACCGGACGACCCGCCGTGGCGGGAGAACCTCTTCCTCACCCTGTACGACCGCGAGCGCGGCTTCTACGGCACCACCCACCTGCAGGGTGGGCGCACCGATGCGGGCATGTGGGCCAGATGCTCGGTCGTGGTCGACAAACGCCCGGCGGAGATCTGGGAACGGCTGAACCCGATGACGTTCGAGTCCGAGCACATCTCGTTCGACCTGGGTGGACATCTCGAGGCGAAGTCGGACGACTTCGAGCTGCACCTGGATCTCAGCCCACTTCGGGAGGCGATCGACTACTCGCCGTCCGGAGCGCTGCCCGGGCTGCGGCCGAACGAGCCGCTGCAGCATTTCGAGCAGGCCGGCACCCTCACCGGGACCGTCACGATGGGATCGACCACCCTCCAGCTCTCCGGCGGAGTGGTCCGCGACCGCACGTGGGGATTCCGTCAGGAGATCTCGTCCTGGACCGAGTACTACGCCGGGTTCTTCCTCTTCGACGACTTCGATCTGGCCACCATGAAGTTCCAGACGCTGGATGGGGATATCCCGGCGCACGGGCAGCTGGTCGGGTCCCGGAACGAGAGCGTCGCCGACGCCACGGTCCGCCGGCGCGACCCGTGGGGCAACATCGCCGAACTCGACCTCGTGCTGGACAACGGGTCACCCCTGAGTCTGAGCCTGGGTAAGCCCGAGGCCCGCATCAACTGCCCGCTCAACGATCCGACCGGGCCGGTGGCGTTCACCTCGTACGACGATCTCGTCGAGGTCCGCACCAGCGACGGCGACGTGGGCTTCGGGATCATCGAGCAGGGAATCCTGCGCCGGCAGGCCTGACCAGCGGCACGACCACCTCGCACACCACCGAACCCGGCCGCCTGTCGTCATCCGCTGAGGACGGCCGGCCGGGTTCGCGTGGGAAACTGAAAGGCTCCGGCATGCAAACCCAGCCCGCCGACGGAGGTACCGGGCGTCTACACGGTAAGTCCGTGCTGGTCACCGGCTCCACGAAAGGTTTCGGAGCGGCCATGGCGGAGCGGTTTGCCGCCGAGGGAGCCAGCGTGGTGCTCACCGGGCGCAGTGAAACCCAGGGTCGGCAGATCGAACAACAGATCACCGACAAAGGTGGTCAGGCACGGTTCATCCAGGCGGACGTCACCGATGAAGCGAGTGTGCGGGAGCTGATCGCGGCGGCCGCCGCGCCCACCGGCCGACTCGACTCCCTGGTGAACAACGCCATGGCCATGGACCAGGTCGGATCCAGCGAACGGCCGATCGCCGACATGGACACCGACGGGTTCGGACGGATCATCCAGGTCGGGATCTACGGGCTGTTCTGGGCCTGCAAGTACGCCATCCCGCAACTTCTCAAATCCCCCGGCGGGTCCATCGTCAACATCTCCTCGCTCGCGGCGGTCGCGGGCATCGCGTCGCTGCCCGCCTACTCGGTCTGCAAGGGCGCAATGGGCGCTCTCACCCGCCAGATGGCCACCGACTACGGCCCACAGGGTCTGCGCGTCAACACCATGATCTGCGGGCTCGTCCTCGGCGACGCACTCGCCGGCGACGTCGCGGC
>DASXJE010000140.1 GCA_036497565.1 Mycobacteriales bacterium | reverse complement strand
CCGGCCCGCCCCTCTGCGCCGCCAGTCTCCGGTCCGTCCGGCCACTGTCAAGGCCGCCTCTGGCGTCGCTACGCGATGACCCTCCGGGACAGCCTTGACCGCGACCTCCCGCACCTACAACCCGGCAGCTACGAGGAGCAGGCCTCGAAGTGGCCACGCCATCTAGTCCGCACATAGTCCGCAGCAACCTCCAGAACAGTGTGAAACAGCAAGTAGCGATAGGTGGTGTCTGCGCAGGTCAGCCGGGTTTTCGCGCGTCCTGCAAAAACCCCAAGATCAACTACGGATCAAGAGGTTGTGGGTTCGAATCCCGCCGAGCGCGCCATACAACCCCAGGTCAGACGGATGCTGCTGGTCGAGTCAGCCTTGTTGACCAACGTCTGACGGCAACGTCTGACGACAACCGGTCGGACGCCGGTCCCGGAGAGCCGAGACGCTCAGCGCTGACCGGTCGGGGCGACCCACCTGAAGCCCGGACACGACGAAGCCCCGGCCAGGACGAGGTGAACCCAACCTCGCCCAGCCGGGGCGCCGTACTTCTTCCGGCGTCCGTTCAGTGCCGGACGCGACCGGCCCCTGACTCACTGCCGGCCGCGGAGGCGACACATTAACGGACTCGTCGGCAGATGATTGGTCGGCCCCCATGAGGGCGTCACCGAAACGCCTGCACCTGCCACGCTAACGCGTCACATCCGACGCGCAAACCCCACCGGCCCCATTCGTCACATCCGACGCAAGGGGCGAATGGCGACGTCGTGCGCTTCCTAGAACAATTGAACCGTCGTCCTGGCAGAATGACTATTACGCCGCGTAGGTGCGACCGCACTGGACGTAACTATCGCGCGGTGACGGTGGAACTTCGGCAGGCGGCCTCGAGAATGTGGGCCGATGGGGGTGCCATGAGCACGACATCGGCGACCAATGACCGATCACCCACGGGCCAGCCCGAACCCCCGGGCCGTGAGCTCTGGCACCAGGCGTTCCTCTACACCGGCGAGGACGAATTCCTTGCCGAGGCCGCACCGTTCGTGCAGCACGGCATGGCCGAATACGAGCCGGTGATCGTGGTGGTCCCCCCGCCCAGGGCCGGCGTTCTGCGCTCCGTCCTCGGTGCCGACTCCGACCGGGTCTACTTCGTCGATCCCCGCCTGAATCTGGGTCGACGCCCCGAGCGATTCATTCCCGGCTGGGACACCTACCTCCGCCGGACTTCGGAAGGACGGTCGCAATGTCGGGTCTGGGCTGTCGGCGAGCCGGGCAGCTTGCCGGCAAGCACCGCCGAACTCATCGACGGTCAGCGGTATGAATCGTTGCTCGACTCGGCGTTCACCGGGGGCCGGCCATTCAGCTTGCTCTGCCCGTACGACCTCGACACGGTGCACCCGACCGTGGCCGAGCAGGCCCGCCGATCGCATCCCCTGAGCGTCGAGCAGGGCGTGCACCGGCGGGTCGGTGCACCGCCGCCGAACGCCTACGCCGGTCACCAGCTGCCCGAGCCGGAGACCGTCCTGGAGGACTTCACCTTTGACGTCGGTCAACTCGGAGAGGTTCGGGACCGGGTCGACGGCCATGCCGCCCGGCTCGGTCTCGGGGGTGGCCGGACGTATGACTACGTCCTCGCCGTCGACGAAGTCGCCTCCAACAGCGTCATGCATGGCGGCGGGGCCGGGCGGCTCCGCGTCTGGCGCAACGGTGACTGCCTGACCAGTGAGATCCACGACCAAGGACTCATGCGCCGATCGCCGGAGACCGACGCGCGCCCCTCGACCGAAGCCGGGCACGGGCGAGGGCTGTGGCTCGTCCACCAACTCTGCGACCTTGTGCAGATCCGGTCCGCCGAGGACGAGGGCACCACGATCCGGCTGCACATCTCCCGAAGCTGACTGGTCGGGGGCTGCCCGTCAGGGGCCGGCGTCCGGCGCCGTCCCGACCCGATCCCGTGACGGCTTCGCGTGCCGGTTGCCCGGTTCCCTGTCGCCCCCATGCAGTGCGGCGGCGAGCCGGCTGAGCAGAATGCACAGCTCGCGCCGGTGCGCCGGCTGGGCGTCGGCGATGGCGTCGTCGATGTCGGTGGCGAAGGCGTCGTAGGCCTGTTTCATCAGCCGGGTACCGGACTGGGTGAGACCGATGAGGCTCTGCCGTCGGTCGTTGGGGTGTGGAGTTCGGGTGAGATACCCCGCGGCCGCCATCCGGTCGGCCAGAGCGGTGACGGCACCCGGAGTGAGGTTGAGTCGGCCGGCGATGTGCCCGAGGTTCTGTGGCCCGTCGTGGAAGAGATGGCCGAGCGCGGTGGCATCGGTCAGCCCGATGCCCGCGCGCCTGGCGAAGTCGTGTCGGTAATCGTCGCTGGTGAGGATCAGCGACCGCAGGAGCCCCGCAATCTCACGCACCTGCACCCCCATTACGTTCGCTTAATGTTTAGATGCCCAAATCATCGCGGAGTTTATCGGCGAGCGAAGCATCAAGACAAGCGCGCTCGAGCGTTCGAGCCGTCTTGACCGATCCGGTCGTGCGAGCATTGAGGGTGAGGTCGATCAGCGCCGACGGCCTCGACGCGGTCAGTGAGTGCCGTGACAAGCCCTGCTACTACCCGTATACAGATAGACTACGGAGAGTAGTGCACGGACGACGGGTGGAACGCACGTGGGTGTCACGACGGATTCGCAGGTACGACGTCGCGCGGTGCGTCACCGACGCACCGCCGAGCGGGCGGCGAGCTATGAACGCGCGGTGCACCGGGAACGGGTGGCCGCGCGCCGGAGTCGTCGCCTGCGGGGCGAGGAAGTCTCCGAGCGGTTGCGGGTGCACGCCGAGCAGACGACAGCGGACCGCCGCCCGAAAACCAGGCGTCCCAGCTCGCGGACCTTTCTCGGGATTGCGGTCCTCGGCGCGCTCCTCGCGGTGTTCGCGCTGCGGTTGACCGGAGACGGGCGGGTCGATCCGGGTCTGGTCTTCGTCGCCGCCGTAGTGACCGGAGTTCTGGCCTGGCTGATTCGCTACGGCGCGCACCGCCGCCGGACCGGCCGCGATCGCCACCCGTCCCGCTGACCCGCCCGGGGCCGGGCCGCCCGCTCGTCGCGCGCCGGACCGCCGGTGATGGACTGAGCGCTCAGATGGGCGCTAGGACGGATCGCGCCCTCCCGGAAAGGACGCGGAATTGGTGCAGAACGTGCTCGCACAACTGGAGCCGCCGACCGGAGTCGTCCGCGTCGTACTCGACACCGATGCCTACAACGAGATCGACGATCAGTTCGCGATCGCCTACGCGATCCGCTCACCACGTCTCGCGGTCGAGGCGGTCTACGCGGCGCCGTTCCACAATCAGCGCTCGACCGGACCAGGTGACGGCATGCGCCGGAGCTACGACGAGATCACCCGACTGCTGGACCTGCTGGGGGTGGATCCGGCGCTCGCCCACCAGGGGGCGACGGAATGGATGGCCGAGCCCGCGACACCGGTCCGCAGCGCCGCCACCGACGACCTCATCTCCCGCGCGATGTCCGCGACCCAGGATGCACCGCTCTACGTCGTCGCCATCGGCGCACCGACCAATGTCGCCTCGGCCGTCATCGCCGCGCCGGAGATCGCCGACCGGATCGTGGTGGTGTGGCTCGGCGGCAACCCGAGTTGGTGGCATCGTGCCTCGGAGTTCAACCTCGACCAGGACCCGACGGCGTCCAGGGTCATCCTCGACTGCCTCGCTCCGCTGGTGCGCGTCCCCTGCGTGAATGTGGCCGAGCATCTGCGTACGTCGTTCTGGGAACTGCGGGAGCATCTCGATCAGACGAGCCCGCTCGGCCGGTATCTGCTGACGATCTTCGAGAACTATTACGACGACCACCGGGCCCGCAGCAAGGAAATCTGGGACATCGGCCCGGTGGCCTGGCTCGTCGATCCAAGCTGGACCGTGTCGACGATCGTGCACTCCCCGGTCGTCACCGACGCCGGGTCGTGGGCTCAGCATCCCGGCCGGCCGCTGAGCCGCGAGGTTTGGACCTTCCACCGCGACCCGGTTTTCGCCGATCTGTTCGACCGGCTGACCGGCTGACCGGCTGAGCTAACCCGAGGAGATCTGCAGTCGTACGACGCTGCCGGTCGGGCCGGCCCGCAGTTCGACGAGGTCGCACAGTTGGCGCGCCAACCACAGACCGCGCCCGGCGGTCTGGTCCGGCGGCGGTGGCGCGGCCTCGAACCGGACCGGATCGATGACGCCCCGGTCGCGCACCTCGCAGATCAGCAGGTCGCCGTCCTGCCAGAGTCGCAGGATCCCGTGTCCGCCGCCGTGCTGCACGCTGTTGGCCGCCACTTCGTGAACGGCAAGGACGAAGCTTGACGCACGCTCTTCGGGCAGGCCGAACCGCGCGGCATGGCCGGTGACCAGCGCGCGCACCGCATGCAGATCCTGGAGGGTGAACAAGCGCTCGGCGAGTACGCCGTCCGGCTCGGGATGACGGATTCCGGTGGGGAGCGACCCTTCGACGTCGATAGCGGTGCTCGCCTCCTCGGTGGTCGCGTCCGGCTCGGCCCGTTCGGCTGGTCGACCACTCATCTCATCCCCCCGGATGGTCGCCCGGGCACACCGGTTACAAAAGGTGTGCCTTCACCTACCCAAAGTTACTGTCCCTCACACAATCCGATCTGTCACTAGCCCATCGGTGAAATGTCGGGAACGGTGAAGCGGTCGCTCCGGTGACCCCGTTCGGCGACTTGGCTACCAAGCCGGCACCGGTGCGGGTACCGTCCGCGGCACGCACGCGGTGCAACGGCGATGGACGTCGAGCCGGGGGTGTACCCGTCGTCAGAGGGGAGTCCCCCGTGCCGGACCGCCCGCACCGCCTCGTCGACAACCCAGCCGCCTCCGGGACCGACATCCTCGCCCCCCTGGCGCGCGACCATCCGAAGGAACGCCCGTTCGAAGTGGACACTGGGGATATCGACCTCGATGCCCGGCATGTCTACCGGACCGACTTCATCGAGCGGGATCTGCACGACAGCATCGAGGGCGCGGCGCACCTCTTCCATCACCTCTGACCCGCGCCGCTGATCCCGCGCCGGCGCTGCCGGCGCGACCGGCGTGGAAACCATCGCGTTCGGCCGCATCCTCGGAACGCGCTGACTACTCTTAGTAGTATGTCGATCACGCCGGGTATCACGCCGGTGCATGGCCGGCTCGCCGTGGTCACGGACGATGCGCTCTCCCGCATCGATCTGCACGCACTACTCGGCGAGTTGCTCGCCCGTGCCCGCGAGGTGCTGACGGTCGACACCGCGGCAGTGCTGCTGCTCGGCCCGCAGTCCGGCCAGCTGGTCGCGGCCGCCGGCGTGGGACTCGAGGAAGGGATCCGCGTAGGCGCCCACGTCCCGTTCGCACGCGGACTGTTCGCCGACCGGGTGCTCACCGAGAAGCGTCCGGTGATCATCCAGCGGGTCGATCACACCACCCTGAGCAATCCGATCCTCCAGCAGAGCGGGGTGCGGTGCCTGCTGGGCGTGCCACTGCTCCTCGGCGAGATGGTGCTCGGAGTCCTGCACGTCGGCACCCTCGCCCGGCGGGTCTTCACCGCAGAGGACGTCACCCTGCTCGGCATGGTCGCGGGCCGCATCGGCCTCGCCATCGGGGTCGGCCTCACCGAGATGGATCAGGCCGCGGCGCTGCAACGCAGCCTGCTACCCGCCGAGCTGCCCACCCTTCCCGGCATCGAGCTGGCGTCCCGCTACCTACCGAGTGGGGACGGCGGCGGCATCGGCGGCGACTGGTACGACGTTTTCCCGCTGCCGTCGGGCTGGCTCGCGCTGGTCATCGGTGACGTCGTCGGACGCGGACTCGGGCCCGCCGTCGCGATGGGCCGGCTGCGCAGTTCGCTCCGCGCCTACGCGCTGGAGTGCGCGACCCCGGCCGAGGTGCTCGAGCGCCTCGACCGCGACACGCAGCAGTTCGAGCCGGGGCTGATGGCGACCGTGCTCTACGGCATGCTCGACCCGTCGCATCGACGGCTGTACCTGTCCACCGCCGGCCACCCGCTGCCGATAAGCGTCGTCCCCGGCGCGGCGGCGGCGCCCGTCGATATACCCATCGATCCGCCCCTGGGCGTCCGCGGGACCGGTGAGCGACGGACCGGGCAGGTGCACGTGCCCCCCGGGACTGTCCTCGTCTTCTTCACCGACGGGCTGGTCGAGCGCCGGACCACGGATCTGCAGGCCGGTCTGGAACGCCTGCGTCAAGCGGTGTCGTGTGCTCCCGCGGAACAGGTGTCGACGACCGTGCTGTCCCGCCTCGTCGGCCCCGATCCGCCCGGGGACGACGTGACGGTGCTCACGCTGCGCCGGACCGAGTGAGCCCGGTCGAATCAGTAAGCCTTTATCAAGGACCCTTGCTCAAGATGCGTTGAGCAAGGTATCTTGTTCGACATGGCCGACGCACCGCAGAAGATCACCGACGCCAAGACGCTGCGCGCGCTCGCGCATCCGCTCCGCTGGGAGCTGATGGATCTCCTACGGCTGGAGACCACGGCGACGGCCACCCGGTGCGCGGAGGTGACCGGGGAGAGCGTGGCGAGCTGCTCCTACCACCTGAACATGCTGGCGAAGTACGGCTTCGTCCAGGAAGCCACCGGCGGCCAGGGCCGGGAGAAGCCGTGGCGGCTCATCAGGCACGACCAGAGCTGGTCGGCGTACGGCGCCGGCATGGACCCTGAGGGCGCGCTGGTCGCCCAGACGCTCACCGACGTGTTCCTCGATCACGAGGCCGCCCAGCTGAAGCGCTGGATCCGCCGGGAGGAACGGGAACCCGAAGCCTGGCGGGAAGCCACCGGAATGACCGGCGTGACGACCTACCTCACCGTCGAGGAGATGGCGGAGGTGACCCGAGAACTGCGTGAAGTCGCCACGCGCTACACCGGTCGATCCGAGGATCCCAGCCTCCGCCCCGCGGGATCCCGGGCCGCCCGCATCTTCATCACCACATCGCTTGCAGAGGAGCAGAAATGACCGGCCTGATGCCGACCCACGACATCGACGCAGCGCGGGCGCAGGTCGGCCATCGGCAGCGCGAACTGTCCGCGCAGGCCTCCGCCCACCGCCTGGCCCGGACCGCCACCGGAGCTCGACGCAATCATCGACTGACCGCGCTGTTCATCCGGTCCTACCTGCACCTGTGGTGGGTGCTGCGGCCCCGCGGAGCACAGCTGGGCCACATACTGCTGACCGAATCGGTGGAACGGACGGCGTAGGAGAGCGGGGCGGATCGACCCCTACGCGACGGTCGAGCGGTCCGGCATCGTCCGGTCGCCCGTCTCGAGTGAGGGTTGGTAGGCATTCTCGGATTTGGCGACGACCACGGTCGCCAACGAGTTGCCGACGACGTTGACCGCCGTACGGGCCATGTCGACGATGAAGTCGACCCCAAGCAGTAGCGCGACGTAGGTCGTGGGCAGGCCGACCGACTTCGCGGCCGCGAGCAGGACCACGATGGCCGCGGACGGTACGCCGGCCAGCCCCTTGGTGAGCAGGATCAGCACCCCGAGGATGGCCAACAGCTGGCCGATCCCCAGGTGTTGGCCGGTGGCGTGCGCGATGAACACGACCGCGATCGCCTCGTAGAGGGTCGCGCCGTCGAGGTTGAAGGAGTAGCCGAGCGGGACGGTGAACGACGTGATGCGGTTGTCCGCGCCGAACTGCTCGAGCCGCTGCATCAGCGGAGCGAGGACCACTTCGCTGCTGCGGGTGAGGAAGGCCAGCACGAGCAGGTCCCAGATCGCGCGCACCAGACGCAGGTACGGAACCCGGAAGACGGCCGCGATGATCGGGAAGACGACGACGAGCAGGACCACCATTCCGGCGTAGACGACGAGCACGAACTCGCCGAGGTCGCGGAGACCGGACCAGCCGTAGTGCGCCGTGTCGTAGGCGATGTATCCGAGGACGCCGAGCGGTGCGAACCGGACGACGAAGCCGATGACCTTCACCATGATCTCGGCCAGGCGTTCGAGCAGCACCAGCACCGGCTCGGCCCGCTCGCCGACCTGCGCCGCGGCGAGTCCGAAGAACGCCGCGAAGAAGACGATGGCCAGCAGGTTGGCGTCGGAGAACGCCGAGAAGATGTTGTCCGGGATGATGTCGAGCAGCAGCGTCTGGAAACTGACGGAGTTGGCTATTCCGCTCACCGCGTGCTGGCTGACTCCGCCCAGCGACGCGCCGTCGCCCACGCCGGTCGCCAATGCGATGACCAACGCGACCAGCAGGACGATCGTGGTCACGACTTCGAAATAGACGAGGGTTTTGAGCGCGACGCGGCCCAGTGCGCGGGCCGACTCCATCCGGGCGATGCCGGTGACGATCAGGGGAAAGACCAGCGGCACGATCGTCATCTCGATCAGCCGGATGAAGGCGTCACCGACGACCTTGAGGTGCTCGCCGGCGTCGGGTGCGGCCAGTCCGATGATCGCGCCGACGACGAGCGCGGCGAGGACCTGCACTCCGAGTGGTATCCGCAGCAGGCGGGGCCGTGTCGTCTCGGCGTCCGGCCGGCTCATCGGAGCGCAGCCGGGTCGGTCGGCGGGATGGCGCCGTCGACGGCCAGTACGGGTGCGTCCAGCGACACGACCTCCGGGTATTTCAAGCCCGTGCCGGTGTTGAGCACGACGACCTCGTCATCGGCGCCGAGCCATCCCGAATCGCGCAGGCCGCGGAGTGCGGTGAAGCACGCGGCGCCCTCGGGGCAGATGAAGGTGCCTTCCTGTCGGGCGACTTCACGCTGGTCCGCGAGGATCGCCTCGTCGTCGACGGCGACGGCGATGCCGTCGGTGTCATACAGCGCAGAGAGGATGAGCGAGTCGCCGATCGGCTTGGGAACGGTGATCCCGAAGGCGATGGTGTGCGCATCCGGCCATGGGTCGCACTCGGTGGCGCCCTTGGCGAAGGCCGAAACGACGGGGGCACAGCCGCTGGCCTGGACGGCGACGAGCCGGGGCAGTTTCCCGGTGACCCAGCCGAGGTCGCGGAGTTCGCGCAACGCCTTGTCGATGCCCACCAACCCGACGCCGCCGCCGGTCGGATAGACGACGACGTCCGGCATCCGCCAGCCGAGCTGCTCGGCGATCTCGATGCCCATCGTCTTCTTGCCCTCCACGCGGTAGGGCTCGGTCATCGTCGACACGTTCTGGTAGCCGCCGCGCTCGTCGACCGCGGCGGAGATGAGCCGGCCCGCGTCACCGATCAAGCCGTCGACCAGGTAGAGCTCCGCACCGGCCAGCTGACATTCGGCCCGGGTGATCGGGGGTGCGTCGACGGGCATCGCGATGAGTGACCGCAGCCCGGCCCGGGCGGCGTACGTCGCCCAGGCGGCTCCGGCGTTGCCGTTGGTCGGCATCGCGACACCGCGCACGCCCAGCTCGGCCGCCCGGGACACCCCCACCGCGGCTCCGCGCGCCTTGAAGGTCCCCGTGGGGATGAGGCCCTCGTCCTTCATGAGCAGCCGGGACAGGCCGAGCGAGGCACCGAGGCGGGGAAGCGGCAACAGCGGCGTCATGCCCTCGCCGAGGCTGACGACGCGGTCGGGGGAGCGGACCGGGAGCAGTTCGTGGTAGCGCCAGAGGGACGGTTCCCGCCCGGCGAGTGTCGGCGGGTCCACCGCGGCCGCCACCCGCGTCAGGTCGTAGCGGGCGAACAGCGGCGACCCGCAGCTGCAGAGTCCCTGCACCCGGTCGGCGTCGTACCGCGTCCCACATCGTGGGCACTCGAGGTCGGACAGAGCGGAGTAGGTGTTGTCCACCGATCCGACGTTCCCCGAAGCGGCCGGGCCAAACGGACGGCACCCATGAGATCACCGCAGGTCAGGCGAAAGTGCGACCCAGGTGCGGAAGAAGGATGCTGCTGCTGATCGAGCGTGCGCGGTAGCTCACATATCCGTCGGGTCGGATCAGGTAGCCGCACCCACCTTCCGCTGCGTAGGCGTCCTGGAACTCTCCGGCATCGTCGTGGACGGTGACCGTCGGCCGATCGGTGTCGTCGATGCCCGGGCCGACGACGAGATAGGACCGCACCCGACCAGGCACCCGATCCGCCGCCGCCGCAGCGACCGCAACGAGTTCGGGGACCTGGTCGGCCCGGTCGGCGTAGAGCAGCAGCGTGTGCTCACCGCTACGCAGCAGGTCGTGCAGCCGGATCGGGAAGCCGACCGAACTACGCCGCAGCCCGCGGCTGTCCGGGGCGCGCCCACCGGGCTGCGGGCCGGCCGGCCACGACGATCCGCTCGTGTCCTCGCCGACCAGCGGGCTGTCGGGGTAACCGACCAGCAGCTGCGCTTCCCGCAGCAGCAGCGTCGAGGGGTCGTCCGGGTCGCCGATGCCTTCGCGGGCGTGCCGCACGGTGCGGCCGACCACCTCCTCGCCGATCGGCCGCCGCTCGGTGTCGTAGCTGTCGAGCAGGCCCGGCGCGGCTGTTCCCTGCACCGTCAGGGCGAGCTTCCAGGCGAGATTGTGGGCGTCCTGGATGCCGGTGTTCATGCCCTGCGCACCGGTCGGCGGATGGATGTGCGCGGCGTCCCCGGCGACGAAGGCCCGGCCCCTGCCGTAGCGATCCACGATGCGGTGGCTGATGCGGAACACCGACGACCAGCGCAGCCGCGACGCGACGGTCGGCTGCGGCGCCAGCCGATCGAGGACGGCCTGGATGTGGCGCAGCTGTGGCGGCGAGCCGCTCTCCAAGCCGTGCGCCACCTCACCGCCCGTCGGTGCCGCGCCGGCGAGGTCCGGCGGCACCAGCATCGACATCCGGTAGCGGTTGTGCCCGGGCAGCGGGATGCAGACCAACAGGTCGTCGGTGCGCCCGTCGGTCTGGTGCATCGCCCTGATCCCGAAGCCGGGCGGCATGGACCAGTCGACCTCGACGTCGCCGAGCATGTATTCCTCGGGGAACGCGTCGCCACCGAAGTCGAGGTCCAGACCCTTGCGCACCACGCTGTGGGCACCGTCGCAGCCGATCAGGTAGTCGCACCGGACGGTGCGGGGTCCATCGGGACCGGTCAGCTGCGCGGTCACCCCGTCCGCATCCTGGGTGAACGACGTCAGCTCGACCGACCGTTCGATCGAGGTGCCGTAGCGCTCGAGTTTTTCGGTCAGGAGTCGCTCGGTCTCATACTGCGGCAGCGCGACGAATCGGAACGGCACCTCGGGCGGGAGCTCGAGGACGATCTCGGCGACCTGTTCGCCGTTGACGTAGAGGAGCTGCCCGCGCATCGGCGTCGCGGCGTCGAGCGCGTCACCGGCCATGCCGATGGAGTCCCAGATCTCCAACGTGCGGGGCTGGACCCCGACGGCCTTGGCGTACGGCGCACGCTCCCCGAGGCGGTCGACGATCAGGCAGTCGACGCCCCGGCGGCGCAGTTCGACTGCCGCGGTCAACCCGACCGGGCCCGCCCCCGCCACGAGCACGTCGGTGTCGGTCATCGTCAGGCCAGGGTGGCGGACAAGATCGGCAGCCCGCCCGCGACCCGGCTCCACCGGCCCAGCTGGCGCGCGTCGGCCGGAAGCGGGCGTCGGGAGCGTGCGGTGGCCGACCACGGCCGCTTGGCGCTCGCTGCCTCCTGGTCGACATAGTGCGGAGTGAGGACGATGGCGGCGCCGTCGGTCGGTGCCTGCTCCTCGAACCACGGGTACGCCGTGGCCCGGCGGCGATAGAGCCGACCGGTCTCCGCGTCGGTGGGGATCGTCGCGACGATGTCGACCGTCCGGCTCCCGACCTCGACCATCGCGTCCGGGTGCGTAATCAGGTCGTCGTACCAGTCCGGCCGGGCACGCTCGCCGGGCACCACGAAGACGACGAGATGATCGTCGTCGGGGATGTAGGTGAGCGGGGTGGTCCGGCGTACGCCGTCCGAGACCCGCGTGGTGGTGAGGAGAAGGACCGAAGGCGACTTTTCGCCCGGCAGGAACCAGACCAGACTGGGCACGCTGCCGCCGGTCGACCGGAATTCCTCGATCACCCGAAGGTTTACGCCACTCGGGTCAGTCATGGTTCCCCCCGCGGAAAGATGCTGACTCGTCCATACGGTAGCACGGAGCCGTCTACTCGGACATCCGTGATTTTTCGAAAGGAGGCACCCGAAGACGCGCCGGCCAACGGCACTCAGGCGGGAGAAGAAAGGCCTCCGCGCCCGGCGGCTGGGGGAAGCCGGGCGCGGAGGTCAATCCTTGGCCGCGGGGGGTTCGGCCAAGGTACGAATAAAGATACGCCGGTCAACGGCGGTATCCGGGGACATTCGACGGCGGTGTCGCGGCTCCATTCGCCACGCTTATGCCTATCAGCGGGACCCGTCGCCGGGCCCGTCGGCGAGGCAAAATCGGCGGGGCCCATCGGCGGGGCCCGACCCGGAGCGCCTCGGCTACTCCGGGTCGGGCTCGTCGAGCGATTCGGCCAGCCGGTGAGCGGCGACCCGCTCGACCAACTCGGCCTGGTCCTCGACCGGTTGGTCGGCGAGGTCGCGCGCGGTGTCCCGGACGGTGTCGGAGATGGTCTCGAGCGGCAGTTCGCCGTCGAACCGCTCCATCAGCCGCTCCGTGACGTCCGCTCTGAGATGTTCCAGAGCCACGTGATCAACCTGGGAACGCGATCGATATCAGCTGATCGCGGTCAGACCGAGGTCGGGCCACCGCCCACCGCGGCGAGCGCGCGTACGGCGGCTCCCGGAAGGGCCAGCGCCGTCTCCGCGTCGCCCGGGTTGATCGCGAGCCACAGGTCCTCCGACGGCCAGGCTGCGGCGAGCTCCAACGCGCCGATCACGATGCTGCCGGACACGTCGGGCAGGTTGTCGGTGAGTCGCTCGGCGGTGGTGAAGGCGGGAACGAACGAGGTCTGGTCCTGCTCGATCACCGGAAGGGTGATCTGCCCCTCGGCCGGCGCCTCATTGTCCGGCGCGGCGGTCTGCGGGAGGACGAGATCGTGCCCGGCCAGTGCCTGCACGGCGGCCTGCAACGTCTCGGTCTTGTCGCTGTCGGCGACGGCCGCGGCCAGCGCAGCATCGAGCGTCGACGCGCTTTCGGGTGATGGCGTGGTCATGTTGGGCTCCTGTATGCAGTGGTCGGGGTTCAGCCGGTCGGACAGGATGTCACCGTGCTGACCGGCGAGGCTGTACGACGGCGACCGTCAGGCCGCTCGTCGTACGCTCCGGCGAAGTGTCACCACCGGGCAGGTGGGGTCGTTCGACCCGTCGGCCTCTCCACCGGCATGAGGCCTGGACCGAATGGCCCGACGGCAGCAGCCGGTGGCACGCCTCCTGCGGGGCGTCTTCCCACCGTGCACGTATCGGGAGACATGTGCAAATCCGGTGTCCGGTTTCGACTTCCTTTTCACACAGGGACAGAGGGATGTCACAAGATGCCCGATGAATATGACCGGTAAAGGTGCCCGACGCGCCAGTGTGCCCTGGCAGGACGCCACCGTCTGCGACCTGCGGGTGATCGCGGCCGGCCTGCCGATCGACGACGTCATCGTGGTCGGCTCGACCGCGGACGAATCCGACCGCCTGGACGCCTGGTCGGACCTTGATGTCGTCGTCGTGGCGAAGGCGGACACGGCGGACACTCTCTGGCCCGACGTTTCGTGGCTCGCCGGTCTCGGCGACGTCGCGGCTTTGTCGCAGTCGGCCCGACCGCCAGGCGGCACGAGTCGGCTGCTCCTCATCGACGGCCGGCGGGTGGACGTCATCGTGACCGACACCGTCGCCGCGGCCGAACGTCGCGCAGAGCTGGCGGACTTCTCGTCCACTGCAGACACCGACGGCACGGTCGACACCGCAGACCTCGACCAGATCGCCAACGACCTGCTCTTCGATGCCGCCCTCGCGACGGTCAAGGCGGCCAGGGGCGAACGCCTGATCAGCACCCATCTCGCGATCGGCCTGCTGCAGCGCTGTCTGGAGGCTGCGATGGTCGTGCGGGATCTGGCCGAGCGGACTGCCCACCACACCGGTCCGCGACGCCACGATGCCCTGGCCGACCTCCTGCCCGACGTTCCCGCGGCTCCGCGACCCGACGACGTCCTACACCTGGTCGGTCGATCGTTGGACTGCTTCGCCGGCGTCATCGCCGCCGCCCCGAGCCCGCCGGCCTTTCCCCGGCAGGCCGTGGACGTCCTGCTCGCTCGAGCCGGAGCGCGCTGAGGACGCGGGTACGATCTGCTCGAAATCACCGGCCAGAGAAAGAGGCGCAGCCATGCCACGCACCGCCGCGACCACGACGACGGTTGATAGGGCCGGTCTCGTCGACTTCATCGGCCCGCGGCATCACATGCTGCTGATCACCCGGCGACGCGACGGCGGACCGCAGGCATCACCGGTGACCGGCGGCGTGGACGCCGCCGGCCGCATCGTCATCTCGACGTATCCGGAGCGCGCCAAGGCCAGGAACGCGCGGCGCGATCCACGGGCCACCGTCCTCGTGCTCTCCGACGATTTCGGCGGCGCGTGGGTCCAGATCGACGGCGTAGCCGAGGTGCTCGATCTCCCGGACGCGCTCGAGCCGCTCGTCGACTACTACCGGGCGATCTCCGGCGAGCACCCGGACTGGGACGACTACCGGGACGCGATGCGCGCGCAGGGCAAGTCACTCGTGCGCATCACCCCGGACCGCTGGAGCCCGATCGCGACCGGCGGCTTTCCGGCGCGACTGGTTGATTAGTTCGTAGCCGGCAACAAGAATCGCCTGCACCACAAGGGAAAGAGCCTCTTCCGCGCGGACGTCGCGAGTGCGAGAATGACATGACGCCAAGGGGGGCGCCATGAAGAAGTGGCTCGCAGTCATCGGTGTCATTCTCGTCGCGGTCGCCATTCCGGCGGTCGCCTTCGCCGCCACCGGGGGATTCAGCTCTGCGCTGGATCAGCAGTCGTCGCGGTGGACCACCACGGCGGTCACCACGAGCAGTACGACGTTCGCCACGGTTCCCGGCCTGTCCGGGCCGACCATCTGTAGCCAGCATCAGGTGACGGCGACCGTCAGTGTGCAGCTCGACGGTGGACCGGTCGGCCTGCAGGTACGTCAGGACGGCGGTGGATTGATGCAGCCCGGCGCCGTGCGGTTCGTCCCGGCCGGGGCTCAGGATTCGGTCTCCTTCACCTTCGTCCAGAACACCGGACCGTTCGAGAACAACGATCACCACTCGTTCGCCGTCGAGTGGCGGTCGGTCACCGGTGCACCGGTGAAGTTGGTCAAGGGCGACCTCAACCTGCAGTACGAGACCGGCACCCACGGGTGTTGACGGTCAGCCCGACCGGCGCCGACGTAGCGCGGTGCGCCATCGACGGAGCCGCCCGGGTGCGGTTCGCGATCCCGCATCCTGGCCGGTGACGAGCGGCAGTCCCGCGGCGGTCCACGCGGTGGTGCCGCCGGTCAGGCACAAGGCGGTGCGCCCGGTCGAGGCCAGTGCCTGAGCCGCGCGCCAGGCGCGGTTACCGGTCGAGCAGACGGTGAGCACCTGACCGGCCGGCAGTTCGGCGCCGCGCCAGGGAATCTGGTCGACCGGAACGTGGATCGCGCCGGGCAGGTGCCCACGGGCGTACTCGTCGGCGCTGCGCACGTCGACGACCAGGTCGCCGGACGCCCAGACAGCGCGAGCTACGCCGACGTCGACGTGCTCGGCCGAACCGGTCAGCGGCCGCCGGAGATCTTGCGGGCGCGCTGGTCGACCCCGGGTCCGCCGTAGGGATAGTCGGCCGGCTCGGGGTCGCTCGCGGCATCGAGCTGCGCGGTCTCCTCCGGGCTCAGATGCAGGTCTGCGGCACCGAGGTTGTCCTCGAGCTGCTCCGTGGTCCGGGCACCGAGGATCACCGAGGTCACCGCCGGGCGGTCCGCGAGCCAGGCGAGGGCGACCTGCGCCATGGACACGCTCCGCTTCTCGGCGATGCCCTGGACCGCGTCGATGACCGCCCAGGTGCGCTCCGACTTGCCCCGCCGGTCGTACGCCTCGACACCGCGCTCGGGGTTTTCGCCGAGCCGGGTCGCGCCGGTCGGCCGCTGGTCACGCCGGTACTTGCCGGTCAGCCACCCGCCGCCGAGCGGTGACCAGGGGAGCAGTCCGAGGCCTTCGGACAAGCAGGCCGGCACGATCTCCCATTCGATCTCGCGGGTCAGCAGGCTGTATTGCGGCTGCAGGGTGACCGGCCGGGTGAGGCCCCGGAAGTCGGCGATGTCGACCGTCTTCTGCAGCTGCCAGCCGGTGAAGTTGGACAGGCCGGCGTAGCGGATCTTGCCGGCGCGGACCGAGTCGTCGAGGAAGCGCAACGTCTCCTCGAGCGGGGTCAGCGGGTCGTAGGCATGTACCTGGTAGAGATCGATCGTGTCGACCCCCAGGCGACCCAGCGAGGCGTCGAGGGCGCGGCTGAGGTGGATCCGGGACAGACCGACGTCGTTGGCGCCGGGCCCCATCGGAAACCGCCCCTTGGTGGCCAGCACGACCTGGTCGCGGACCTCCGCCGGTCGGGCGGCGAACCACCGTCCGATGATCTGCTCGGAGACGCCGGTGCTGTAGACGTCGGCTGTGTCGACGAGCGTGCCGCCCGCCTCGAGGAAGCGGTCGAGCTGCTTGTGGGCGCCGGGCTCATCAGTCTCGTTGCCGAAGGTCATCGTGCCGAGCGCCTGGGTCGATACGACGCAGCCGGACCGTCCGAGTGTGCGGTATTCCACCGTCTGACCCCTCTGTCGTGTTGTCGCAAGGTGCGGCGGCGGCCGAGAGAACCTCGCCCTAGCCAGCCGTTCCGGCTTCGCCGCTGCGATCGCTTAAAAGCCTACGGCGTCGGGAGATCCCCTGCTTCCGCGGGTGCATGGTGCTGGCCCGCACGGTGAGCCGAGGCGCCAGGAGCCTGGTCTCTCGCGCGGTCTCCCCGGCGAGTTGGCGCATGGCCAGCTCGACCGCGATCCGGCTCACCTCCGCCGCCGGTATGGCGACCGAGGTGAGGCCGACTGTCTGATCCTCGGCCATGTCGTCCGGGCAGAGTGCGACGACGGACAGGTCTTCGGGCACCCGGATCCCGAGCTGACCCAGATGGGACAGCAACGGGGCGAGGGCGGACTCGTTGTGCACGACCAGCGCGCTGAGGTCCGGCCGCCGGAGGAGGGTGTCGACGCACCGGAGGACCGCCTGCCGGTCCGGCTCGCACGGCTGCGTGGTCAGGTGCACGCGATGGTGGTCCGCGGCGGAGGTGAGACCGCGCAGGAAGCGGTCGGCGTAACTCGACCCTCGTTCGTAGACCTCGGCGGCCGGGCCGATCATCCCGATGTCGCGGTGACCGAGCTCGGCCAGATGCGTCACGCACAGCGCCCCGGCGGCCCGGAAATCGAGGTCGACGCAGCTGAGATCGACCGGATCCTCCGGGACACCGATGAGCACGGCCGGACAGGGCAGCGAGCGTAGTAGCGGGATCCTCGGCTCGGCCGTCTCGATGTCCATCACGATCATGGCGTCGACCATCGCCGACCCGGCCACCCGGCGCAGCCCCGCGGGCCCCTCGTCCTTGGTCACGAGGAGAACGTCGTGGTCGTAGACCCGTGCCGAGGTGACGGCGGTAGCTACGAACTGCATGACGACCGGCACGTTGACGGCCGCCCGTAGCGAGACGACCAGCGCGAGGACCTTGGTCCGGCTGCTGGCCAGCGCCCGCGCCCCGGCGTTCGGGTGGTAGCCGAGCCGGCGGATGCTCCGCTCCACCCGGCGCCGGGTGTCCGCGGAAATGGGTCGCTTGCCGCTGAGTACGTAGGAGACGGTGCTGGTGGACACTCCCGCGGCGCGCGCCACGTCGGCGATGGTCGCCATGGGTCCTACCTCCAGCGCGGCGGGCCGACGCCACCGGAGTCGAAGCGGTTCACCTGCACGGCATCCTCCGAGTGAGTGCGCGCGACCGGGGCGAACGGAATCGGGCCCGGGGGCTCATTATGCGGTGTGATCCCTTGACGTCGCGCAGGCAGTTCTCTAGTTTCCTCGCGTCGAAGCGATTCGACGGTCGTTTCGCCTGCCGGAGCGGCCGACCGCGGTCCGCCACCGAGAGTTGGGACACCGTTCGATGAGTTCGCCAGCACAGCCGCGCCGTCCGGTCCGGGTAACGGTGTGGAACGAAGGTCTGCACGAGCGGACCGAAGAGGCCGTCGGCGCCCGCTATCCGGACGGCATCCACGGAGCGATCGCGGCCGGGATCAAGGAGCATCTCGGCGACGGCGTCTCGGTGCGTACGGCGACGCTCGACGACCCCGAGCACGGGCTCAGCGACCAGGTCCTCGACGAGACCGACGTGCTGACCTGGTGGGGCCATCGGGCCCATGACAAGGTCTCCGACGAGATCGTGGAACGGGTGCACGAACGCGTGCTGTCCGGAATGGGCCTGCTGGTGCTGCACTCGGGCCATTTCTCGAAGATCTTCATCAAGCTGATGGGCACGACCTGCAGCCTGCGCTGGCGCAACGCCGACGACCGCGAGCTGGTCTGGACGGTCAACCCCGCGCACCCGATCGCGGCCGGCGTACCGAGCCCGATCGTGATCCCCGAGCAGGAGATGTACGGCGAGTTCTTCGACATACCTGCGCCGGACGAGGTGGTGTTCGTCTCCTCCTTCACCGGCGGAGAGGTCTTCCGCAGCGGCTGCACGTTCCGCCGCGGCAACGGGCGGGTCTTCTACTTCAGCCCGGGCGACCAGGCATATCCCGTCTACCACCACCCCGACGTACGCCGGGTGATCGCCAATGGCGTGGTCTGGGCGGCGCCCTCGCGCGACGAGCGCCGGGTGCCCGGCCTGAAGCGCTCGGAGAAGGGCTGGTTCCTCCAGAACGACGGCTCGCGCGCATGACCCAGGCGTTCCGCCGGCTCCCGCCGGATCGGCGGCTCCGTGCGGTGTCGGTCGGCGCGGGCGGAATGGGCCGCGGGTGGCTCCGCGCGCTCAGCCGTTCCGACGACGTCGACCTGGTCGGTGTCGTCGACGTCAACCCCGACGCCATTCCGGCGGCGCTCGCCGACGTGTTCGGTGCCGACCCCGCGGCCGACGACATCGCCACCGGCACCGAGCTCACCGCGGTCGCCCGGGCGGTCGAGGCGGACCTGGTCGTCGACGTCACGATCCCGGAGGCGCATCACGCCGTCACGCTCGAGGCATTCTCGCTGGGGCTCCCGGTGATCGGCGAGAAGCCGATGGCCGCCACGCTGGCAGAGGCGGTGAGCCTCACCACTGCTGCGGAGAAGGCCGGCGAGCTGTTCATGGTGAGCCAGAGCCGCCGCTACGACAGCAATCTCTTCGCTCTCAAGGCAATGACCGGCCGGCTCGGCGAGGTCGACATCGTCACGACCGAGTTCTTCAAGGCTCCGCACTTCGGCGGGTTTCGCGACAAGATGGCGCATCCGCTGGTCCTGGACATGGCGATCCACTCCTTCGACAGCGCCCGGTTTCTGCTCGATGCCGAACCGATCGCGGTGTACTGCGAGGAGTACAACCCGTCCTGGAGCTGGTACGCCGGTGACGCGGGCAGCACCGCCATCTTCGAGATGTCCGGCGGGCAGCGCTACGTCTACACCGGGAGCTGGTGCAGCCCGGGAGCCGAGACGTCGTGGAACGGCCGGTGGAGGGTCAGCGGCCGCGCCGGCAGCGCGACCTGGGACGGGGACGACGTGCCGGCTGCCGACACCCCGGCAGCCGAGCCGTCCGGCGTACCGGCGCAGGTCGCCGCGACGCCTCCCGGGCAGGGGATTGCCGGCTCGCTGGCCGAGTTCGTACATGCGCTCCGCACCGGTACGACGCCGATGGGCGAGTGCCACGACAACCTGTTGAGTCTCGCGATGGTGCACGCCGCGATTGCGTCGTCGCGGACCCGGGCGAGGGTCGACGTGCGCGACATCCTCGGCGACGCTCGCGAGCTCGCGCTCACGTCGGCCGGGTGAGCCCGATCCGTCTCGACCGAAGGCAGAGGAGAATGTCATGAGTCGCCGTGTGGAACGAGATGGCCAGGAATCCGCGGTCCGGTCGGATGGCCTCTCCCGCAGACGTTTTCTGTACGGGTCGGCGGTGGCCGCGGGATCAGTCGCGCTCACCGCGTGTACGAGCAGCTCGACGACGTCCGGCGGGGCGACCACGGGTGCCGCTGCGGGGAACTCGAAGAAGGGTTCCGTGACCAAGCCGCTGACAACGCCGGCCAAGTTTCAGCAGTCGCCGGCCCTGGCGGGAAAGGGCCTGCCCCCGGTGGCGAGCCGGCTGCCCAAGGCTCCTTACGTCGTGCCCCACCGCTGGGTGGAACGCGGCAAGTACGGCGGCAAGCTGAACATGGTTGTCTTCAGCACGACCGGTGCCGCGGCGGCCACGTCGAATCATGAGTTCTTCTACGGCTACTCGCCGTTGCGCTGGCTCAACGACGGCCTGGACGTCGGGCCGGGCATCGCCGACAAGTGGTCCTCGAACGCCGACGCCACCGAGTGGACGCTTCATTTCCGTGAGGGACTGCGCTGGTCGGACGGGCAGCCGTTCAGCGTCGACGACATCCTCTTCTGGTGGGACGACATGGTCATCCCCGCCCACGACGCGTCGACCCCTCCCGCGGAATGCCTGTCGGCGGCCGGGCACCCGTGCACGATGAAGAAGGTCGACCAGTCGACGCTGAAGATCACCTATGACTCACCGCAGCCGGGCCTCCCGTTCTACCTCGCGTCGTGGGCGAAGGGCGGCATCGGTCAGACCGGCGCGGCCTGGATGTTCCCGAAGCACTACCTGAAGCAGTTCCATCCCAAGTACAACCCGAAGGTCCCGAAGAACTGGGACACCTCGGGCGGTCTGTGGGAGGAGAAGGCGGACTGGATCCGCAACCCCGACTGCCCGACTCTGTCCGGCTACAAGTGCAAGTCCTTCGACAACAACAACGGCCTCGTCCTCGAGCGGAATCCCTACTACTACGCGGTGACCAAGGAGGGCGACCAGCTTCCCTACATCGACTCGATCTCGATCGGCGTCGTACAGAACGCGCAGGTCATCAAGCTCCAGGTCCAGCAGGGCAAGGTCGACTACTGCCACGGGCCGTTCAACCAGATCGATCTGTCCGACGTGGCCACGCTGTCGCGGAGCAAGCAGAAGGGCGGCTACGAGATCCTGCTGTGGCAGAGCGGATCCGGAACCGGATCGATGTTCTTCCTGAACTACGACTACATCGCCAAGGACCCCAAGTACGGCAAGCTCTTCCGGGACAAGCGTTTCCGGCAGGCGATCTCCTACGGCTTCGACCGCGTGACCGCGCGGAAGGCGCTGTACTTCGGCACCGGTGAACTGACGACCGGGACGCTCGGCCCGAAGGCGCCCGAATACCACACCCAACCGAGTGGGCCGGGTCTCTACGCCCAGTGGCGGGACTCCTACAAGACCCGCAATCTCAGCAAGGCGAAGTCGCTGCTGGCCGAGATGGGGCTCAAGGACACCAACAACGACGGATACGTGGAGTTCCCGGACGGCTCGAAGCTGACCGTGCAGATCCCCTACTCCGCGGACATCTCCGCGACCAATGGCGCCGCGGACGATCAGTTGGTCGCCAACGCCAAGGACATCGGGCTGCACATGGTCCGGACCCCGGTGTCACCCGTGACCTTCGGCGACCAGTGGGCGGCCGGCCAGCTGATGTCCCACACCAACTGGGAGGTCAGCAACGGCAGCCTGCTCGTCGCCTCGGTGTGGCTGCTGCCCCTTGAGCCCGCCCGCTGGGCGCCGCTCGAGGG
>DASXJE010000139.1 GCA_036497565.1 Mycobacteriales bacterium | reverse complement strand
CCGCCTCCCCGCCCGGGTCGACACTCGCACCCGCGAACACGCGGAAGCGTTCCTCGCCGCTCAGGCCCACGACGTCGACACCACCACGCTGGGGAAGATCGCCCGCCGGATGGTCGCCACCCTGGACCCGGACGGGGCCGCGCTCGACGACGAGGACGCGGTCCGGGCCCGCGAACTCTCGCTGAGCCGGGACCAGGACGGGATGACCCTCGTCCGCGGCCGCCTGGATGCGGAAGGGGCGGCGGTGCTGCGCACCGCCCTGGACCCGTTCACCGGCCCGGCACCGTCCACCGCCGAGGGACCCGACCCGAGAAGCCCGAGTCGGCGGGCGGCGGACGGCCTGATCGAGTTGGCGCGCCGCGCCCTGCAGACCGGGGACCTCCCCGAGACGGGTGGGCAGCGCCCCCAGGTCACGATCACCCTCGACTACGACACCCTGCGCACGCAGATCGGCGCCGCCGAGCTGGGCTGGGGCGGCCCGGTCACCCCGGCCACCGCGCGGCGCATCGCCTGCGACGCCCAACTCATCCCGGTCCTGCTCGGCACCGCGGGGCAACCCCTGGACGTGGGCCGGGCGAGTCACACCATCCCGGTCGGCATCCGCCGCGCCCTCGTCGCACGGGACCGCGGCTGCGCGTTCCCCGGCTGCGACCGCCCCGCCGCCTGGTGCGACGGACACCACATCCACCACTGGGCCGACGGCGGACCCACCGCGATCACCAACCTGGTGCTGCTCTGCGGGCACCACCACCGCACCATCCACCACCACGGCTGGCAGGCCCGCATCGTCGACGGCTTACCCGAGTTCCTGCCGCCACCCTGGATCGACCCCCACCAGACACCGCGCCGCAACCGGCTGCACCACCTACCCGCCATGCCCGACCCACCACGCACCGCACGCCGGCGCACACCCGAATTGGTCACCACCAGCTGAACGGACGGTGCAACATCGTGCGCGCTACTCGCACAATCCGGCCGCAGATGCGAGTACGACGCACGATGATGCCCAGCCCCACCGCACCAGCCGGCCGAACATCGGACGCGCTACTCGCACAATTCGGCCCTGGATGCGAGTACAGCGTCCGATGATGCCCAGCTCGACCCAGCCCCCAACGAAGGCGAAGACGATGATGCCCATCCGGACCCCACCAGTAGGGCGACGGCCGGGACGCGCGACTACCCTCGCTGCCGTGCGGCCGGTGACGTGGGAACGGAGCGCCGGCGGAGTCCTCATCGCCCTCGGCGCCCTGGTGCTGGCCGTCATCGAATGCTTCCTGGTCGTCCTCCGGGCCGGGACGACGCCGGTGCCAGTGTCGATTGTGCTGGCGGTGCTCGTGAACCTGTCCGCCCCGTGGGTGATGGTCCGGGTGACCGGAATCCGGCCCGCCGGGTTCGTGCCAGGGCTGCTGTGGCTGGTGGTCGCGCTGGTGTTCTCCTCGAGCGGCCCGGGCGGCGACGTCGTGGTCCCCGGCGACTGGCAGGGGATCTCGTTCCTGTTGGCCGGGGCCGCTGCCGCGGCGATCGGTGTCGTGATCGCCGTACCGACCCACCGGAGGCGACGGCCGCCGGCGCCGGGCGGCACCGCTGGCGGCAGCCCGCGGGTCCCGCCGCCGCGCAGGTAGGGTTCGCCGTGATGGATATGACCGCGCCGCAAGGGTCCCCCGAGGGCGTCGACACGCGGCTGTTCCGTGACGCCGTGGGCCGCTTCCCGACCGGCGTCACCGTCGTGACCGCACGGCGGGACGACGTCCACCACGGCATGACGGCCAACAGCTTCACGTCGGTCTCCCTCGACCCGGTGTTGGTCCTGGTCAGCGTCGACAAGACCTCGCGGTTGCACGAGATGGTGCTCGACACCGGCGAGTGGGGCGTCTCGGTCCTCGGCGAGCAGCACGAATGGCTGTCGCGCCGGTTCGCCCGCCGTACGCCGAAGGACCGGTTCGATGACGTCGCCTACCGGCTCGGCGCGGAGACCGGCGTCATCCTGCTCGACGAGGCGCTGTCGACCTTCGAGTGCCGGACCGTCGCCGCCCACGACGGCGGCGACCACACCGTGCTGATCGGCGAGGTCCTTTCCGTCGAGCTCGGTGACCCGGACGGCTCGCCGCTGCTCTACTACCGCGGCCGCTACCGCAACTTCGATCACTGATCGTCTCGGGCTCGAGCCGGTAGGTTGGTCGCCGTGGCGGAGATCGATCTCAACGCCGACCTCGGCGAGTCCTACGGCGCCTGGACGCTCGGCGACGACGACAGTCTGCTCGACGCGGTGACCAGCGCCAACGTCGCGTGCGGCTTCCACGCCGGCGACCCGTCGACGATGGTGCGGACCGTCGCCGCGGCACTCGATCGCGGTGTCGCGATCGGTGCGCAGGTGTCCTACCCGGACCTGGTCGGATTCGGCCGGCGGGACATGGAGCTCGCGCCGGAGGAGATCATCGCCGACGTCCTCTACCAGATCGGCGCGCTCGAGGGGATCACCCGCGCGGCCGGCGGACACGTCGCCTTCGTGAAGCCACACGGCGCCCTCTACAACCGGGCCGCCCGTGATCCCGTGGTCGCCGGCGCGATCGCGACGGCGATCGACCGCTACGGCGCGGGCCTGCCGATGGTGATGCTCGCCGGCTCGACCGGCCTGCAGACAGCGGCCGATGCCGGCGTGAAGGTCGTGCCGGAGAGTTTCGCCGACCGCGGCTACACCCCCGACGGCCGCCTGGTGTCCCGGCGCGAACGGGGCGCGCTGGTCACGTCGCCCGACGAGGTCGTCGCGCGGGTGCTGCGCATGGTCACCGACGGAACCGTGGTGGCGATCGACGGATCGGTGCTGCGGCTCGGCGCGCGCTCAGTGTGCGTGCATGGCGATACGCCGGGCGCCGCGGCGCTGGCCCGGCGGGTGCGTACGGCGCTCGAGGACGCCGGTGTCGAGGTCCGGTCGCTCGGATGAGATTCGCCGACGTCGGCGATTCCGCGCTGCTCGTCGAAACCGACGGGTCGGCCGATGCCCACCGCGTCTGGTCCGCGCTTCGTGCCGCCGATCTCCCCGGGATCGACGACTGCGTCGTCGGGGCGCGGAGTGTGCTCGTCGTCGTCGATCCGCGGGTGGCCGACCTCGACCGGGTGCGCCAGGTCGCCGGCACGCCCGGGCCGGAGACATCGGCAGCGCCCGGCCGCACGGTCGACGTACCGGTCACCTATGACGGCGCGGATCTCGACGACGTTGCCGAGATCACCGGACTGTCCACAGTGGACGTCGTACGGCGGCATTCCGCGGCGACCTACCTGGTGTCGTTCCTCGGCTTCTCGCCGGGATTCGCGTACCTCAGCGGCGTCGACCCGGTCCTGCAGGTGCCGCGCCGCGAGACGCCGCGCACCCGGGTTCCGGTGGGCGCGGTCGCGATCGCCGGCGAGTATTCGGCGGTCTACCCGCAGGAGACGCCCGGTGGGTGGCGGCTGATCGGCCGCACCGACCTGCAGGTCTTCGACGCCGGGCGGGCGGACCGGCCCGCGCTGCTGGCGCCGGGTGACCGGGTGAGGTTCGTGCCGCGGTGATCGAGGTGCTGACGCCGGGGCCGTTCACGACCGTGCAGGACTCCGGCCGGATCGGCTGGGCCCACCTCGGCGTACCGGTCGCCGGGCCGGCCGACTGGCTCTCGCACCTGCTGGCCAACCGGCTGGTGGGCAACCGGGACGGCGCCGCCGCCCTGGAGGTCACCGCCGCCGGACCGACGCTGTGGGTCGACCGGGACACCGCCGTCGCCGTGGTCGGCGCCTCGCTGCAGGTGGACGACGAGCCGGCACCGACCGGCCGGACCGTGCTGGTCCCCGCCGGCAGCCGGGCCACGGTCGGCGGCACCGACGACGTGCGGGCCTACCTCGCCGTCGCCGGTGGGATCGACGTACCGCCGGTGCTCGGCAGCAGATCGGCCGACACGCTGTCCGGCCTCGGACCCGGCCCGCTCGCCGCCGGCGACGTGCTCGCGGTGGCGCCGGCGGATCTTCCGCCGGTCTGGATGCTCGACCGGCACGCTTTGCCGCAGCGTCGCGACGCCCTGCGGGTGATCGCCGGCCCGCACGCGGACTGGTTCACCGAGCAGGCACGCCGCGCCTTCGCCGGCGGCTCGTACGACGTCAGCCCGAGCAGCGATCGAGTCGGGGTGCGCCTGGATGGTCCGCGTCTCGCGCGGTCGCGCGAGGGGGAGCTGCCCACCGAGGGGATGGCGACAGGTGCCCTGCAGGTGCCGCCGGACGGTGCCCCGATCCTGCTGCTCGCCAACCACGGCGCGACCGGCGGCTATCCGGTGATCGGCGTCGTCGTCCGGGCCGACCTCCCGGCCGCCGGCCAGCTCCGCCCGGGCGCGACGGTGCAATTCACCGTCGTCGAACGGGATCAGGCGGTCGCGGCCTACCTCGACCTGCGCGCCGCGGCCGACCGCGCCGTCGTCGTCGGCTGATCCTCAGTCCGCGATGCGGTAGTGGTAGCGGTGGTGCGTCGTGTAGCCGAGGCGCTCGTAGAACGCCACGGCGGCGTGGTTGTCCGACGCCACCTGCAGATAGGACTGGGTTGCGTCGTGGTCGGTGCCCCAGCGGGCGAGCCCGCGCATGACGTGACTGGCGAGCCCGCGCCGGCGCCAGGCCGGTGCGACCTCGACGGCGGTCACGCCGAGCCAGCCCTCGTCGACGACGGCGCGGGCGACCGCGACCGTCTCACCGTCGATGACGACGGAGGCGAAGACGGGGAGCCGGGCCGCGGTCATCACGCCGACGGCGACCGCCGGCAGGTCGCTGCCGCCGCGGTAGTGGTAGGCCGCGAGCCAGTCCGACGACGGCGTCTCGTCGAAGACGACCTCGGGGAGATCCGTCCGGTCCGTCGCCCGGGCCAGCAACGTCGGGAGTGCTGCGGTCTGCACCAGCACCGGAGGGTCGGCCCGAAAGCCCCGGTCCGCGAGCTCGGCGTCCAGCCCGGTCGCCACCGGCAACGGCACCTGAAATCGGGCGGCCAGCCCGCGGTCGGCGTACCACCGGCGGACCGACTCGACCGCGACGTCGAGCGGCTCGCCGGGATCGCCCAGCGGGAGGACGGAGTTGGCCCGGCCGGTCCATCCGTCAGCCGCCCGCAGCAGCCAGCGACCGAGCCAGCGGGTCTCGGCGGCGGGCCAGCCGGCGGCCGCGATCTCCTCGAGCTCGAGGGGGTCGGGACGGCGGCCGGGGATCGGCTTGATCCGGTGCACGGAGCCGGCGTCCACGCGGACCATGCTGCCGTCGGTACGGCGGACGGTGAGCGGGTCGTCGCCGCTCACGAGCTCCCCGATCACGTCGGAGAAGAGCGGGCGGCCGTCGCGCTCGCCGACCACCCGGCGGACGACGACGCGCTGCCCGACGAGATCAGCCCACACGCCGACCACCCTCCTCGAATCGTCACTACCCGACCGGCGATACTAGAGCGAGCAAGGCGCTGAGACCCGAGAGGACGCCGCCCGTGACCTACGTCATCGCTGAGCCCTGCGTGGACGTGCTCGACAAGGGATGCATCGAGGAATGCCCCGTCGACTGCATCTACGAGGGCAACCGGATGCTCTACATCCACCCGGACGAGTGCGTCGACTGCGGCGCCTGTGAGCCGGTTTGCCCGGTAGAGGCGATCTTCTACGAAGACGACACCCCGGAGAAGTGGAAGGACTACTACCAGGCCAACGTCGACTTCTTCGACGACCTGGGGTCGCCCGGCGGTGCGTCCAAGACCGGCAAGATCGACAAGGACCACCCGTTGGTGGCGGCGCTGCCGCCGCAGGTGAACGAGCACTGAGCGTGCCGCTCGGAGGGAAATCGAGCGTGCCGCTCGAGGGAGACTTCAGCGGGTCGGTGGCGGACAAGGTCGGCGGCTTCTGGGCCGGCCGGCTGCCCGACTTCCCGTGGGACTCCCTGGCGCCCTACGGCGCGCGGGCCCGCGAGCACGCCGACGGCGTCGTCGACCTGTCGATGGGTACGCCGGTCGACCCGACCCCGGCGGTCGTCCGCGACGCGCTACGGGCAGCGGCCGACGCACCCGGCTACCCCGTCACCTCGGGCCGACCGGAGTTGCGGGCGGCGCTGGCCCGCTGGCTCGCCGACCGGCACGGCGTCAGCGGCCTCGATCCGGACGCCGTACTCCCGACGGTCGGCTCGAAGGAGCTCGTGGCACTGCTGCCGATGCTGCTCGGGGTGGGTCCGGGCGACCTGGTGGTGGTCCCGGAGCTGGCCTACCCGACCTACGACGTGGGCGTCCGGCTGGCCGGTGCGGAGGTCGTGCGCAGCGACGGCCTGGCCGGCGCGGGCCCCGGCCGGGTCCGGCTGGTCTGGCTGAATTCTCCGGCCAACCCGACCGGGCGGGTGCTGCCTCCCGAGCACCTGGCCAAGGTCGTCACCTGGGCGCGCGAGCGCGGGGCGATCGTCGCGAGCGACGAGTGTTACCTCGACCTCGGCTGGGACGAGCAGCCGGTCTCGGTGCTGCACCCCTCGGTGTCCGGGGGCAGTCACGAGGGGCTGCTCGCCGTGCATTCGCTGTCGAAGCGGTCCAATCTCGCCGGTTACCGGGCCGGTTTCGTCGCCGGAGACCCCGGCCTGGTGGCGGCCCTTCTCGAGGTGCGCCGCCATGCCGGGCTGATGGTGCCGACGCCGGTCCAGGCCGCCATGGTGGCGGCGTACGGCGACGAGGAGCACGTGGCCGAGCAACGGGCGCGCTACGCGGGTCGCCGTACCCGGCTGCGGGCGGCCCTGCAGGGTGCGGGGTTCACCGTGGAGGACTCCGCGGCCGGGCTCTACCTGTGGACCACCCGCAACGAGGACTGCTGGGCGACGGTCGCCTGGTTGGCCGAGCTCGGCCTCCTGGTGGCTCCCGGGACGTTCTACGGACCGTCCGGCGCCCGGCACGTGCGGGTCGCCCTGACCGCGACCGACGAGCGCGTCGACGCCGCCTGCGCCCGCCTCGCCCAGGTCGGCTGACACCACCGATCCGCGCACAATTCCTCACTGTTCGTGATGGTGTGGGAGTGACTGCTGCGCCGCCTGAGTGAGCTGATTCGCCGGGCTACTACACTCCGTGCCGCGGAATGGGGGCAAGGTCGTCGTACTACTCACCGGATCGCGGAGAGGACCCCATGGGATCGCATTCCCGCAGCCGCCTGCGCAGGGCCCGTTCGGGACCGCGCCGCGGTCGCGTGGTTCTCGGGACGGTCATCGGAGTGGTGCTGCTCGCCGGCGCGGCAGCCGGTGGCGTCCTCGCCACCCGCGGATCGGGGCCGAAGCCCACCCACCGGGCCGACACCACCCGCCCGGCCCCCGCGGCGGGCCGCCAAGCGGTGCGCGCACCCTCGCGCGGCACCCCGGCCGACTCGCTTCCCCGTACGCCGGGCGCCGGGCCGTGCACCTCGCTGCGCGTCCTCGCGTCGCTGGAGGACCGCGACCTGCTGGCGGCGCTGGCCCGGGCCTATCAGGGCGCCCGCCGGGACATCGCCGGGCACTGTGTCTCGGTCCACGTCGACGCGAGCGCTTCCGGTGACGCAACGAATGAGGTGGTCGGGGGATTCGCGCAGGAACCCGACTCGATGAGGCCGGCGATCTGGTGGCCGGACTCCTCGGACTGGTTGTCGATCGCGCATGCGGATCAGGCGCACGGATCCTCCTCGAGCGTGCCGGATCACGGGACGAGCGTCGCGCGTACGCCGATCGTGCTGGCGATGCCGGCACCCCAGGCGGCGGCGCTCGGCTGGGACAAGAACCCGCCGACCTGGCGCGACTATCTGCGCTTCGCCGGCGACCCCGACGTGTGGGCGAAGCACGGGCATGCCGCTTGGGGGTCGTTCAACCTCGGCAAGACCAGCCCGCAGACGGCCACGTCGGGGTTGGACGGCCTGGTCGCCGCCTACGCGGGCGCCGCCGGGAAGGACACCGGGCTGACGCCGGCCGCGGTCCACTCCGCGACGGTGCAGGCCGCCGTGCACACCGGCGAGCGGACGACGGTGCACTACGGGTCGTCCGAGGACAACTTCCTCGTCCACATCCGCGACTCCGAGTCCACCGGCGACGTCGCCAACTCCCTGTCGGTCGTCACGCTCGACGAGAAGTCGGTGTGGGACTACGACCGCGGACACCTGAGCACCGGCGGCGTGGACGGCATGAGCGGGATGGGGGAGATGAACGGCATGACCGGGGGTGACTCGGGCCCGCCGAAGACCCCGTTGGTGCCGATCTACCCGAAGGACGGCACCTACGTCGCCGACAACCCGGCGGCCGTGCTGGACGGTTCCTGGGTCAGCCCCGCGCAGCAGAAGGCGGCGACCGACCTGATCCGCTTCGCCCGGACTGCGCAGGGCCAGGGCGTGGTGCGGGCAAACGGATACCGTGATCTGGGCGACCAGATCGACCCGCAGGTCGCCAAGACCGGGGATTACCGCGACGGATCCGTGCGCACCCTGCCCAGCCCGTCGGCCGATGTACTCACTGCGGTGCAGAAGAGCTTCCCGGCGGTGCGCAAGCGGGCGCGGGTGCTCTTCGCGTTCGACGTCTCCCGGTCGATGAGCGCGATCCTGCCCGACGGCCACTCCAAGCTGCAGGACGCGCAACAGGCGGCCGTCAAGGCGCTGAAGTACTTCTCCGACAGCGACCAGGTCGGTCTCGCGGCGTTCTCCAACCAGGCCGGCCAACAGTCGGTCACTCCCGGCGTGGTGGCACCGGTGGGACCGCTGTCCAGCGACCGGGACGAGCTCATCCGAAAGATCGACGACCTGACCGCCGTCGATCAGACGCCGCTCTATCGCGCCGTGCCGGAGTTCGTGTCGAGCATGACGTCGCACTACTCCGGTGACGACATCAACGCGATCGTGCTGCTCAGCGACGGGACCAACGACACCGACGTCGCCGGGAGCATGTCGTCGATGACCCAGCAGATGACCGCAGCCACGAAGGGCAAGCCGATCCGCGTCTTCACCCTCGGCTACGGCACCGACGCCGATACCCCCACCCTGCAGCACATCGCCGAGATGACCGGGGCGCACTACTACGACGCCACCAACCCCGACACGGTCAGCGCCGTACTGAGCGACCTGGTCACCAACTTCTGACCGCCGGTCCGACCTGCCCCGTGGCCAAAACCCACTAGTAGTGGGTTTTGGTCCACGACACGCCGTGCGGGACGTACAAAACCCACTAGTAGTGGGTTTTGTACAGGGTCGCGGGGCGTCTCAGGCGGCGCCGACCGCGGCGTTGACGCCGGCCCAGAACTCCACCACCACGGGTGGGGCCACCGGTGAGGTGACCGCGCGCTGGGTGAGCAGGATCCCGGTGACGCCGCGCTCGGGGTCGGACCGCCAGGTGGTACCGATCCCGCCGTCCCACCCGATGCCGTAGGGCATGGGCCGGCTGGACGAGCCACTGGCGGGCACCGAGAATCCCAGCCCCCACCCGCCGTGCTCGCCGAGGAAGAGGGTGGCGGCGGCCCGCTGCTCCGACGTCAGCCGGTCCGTGGTCATCAGCGCCACCGACTCCGGTGACAGCACACGTCGGCGCGGCCCGGCACCTCCTGCCAGCAGCATCGACACGAACGTCCAGTAGTCGTCGATGGTGGAGACGAGCCACCCGGACGCATCCGGGAAGGTCGGCGGTGTGCTCCAGAAGCTGTGCGCGACGTCGTCGAGGACCGACAGCTCATCGGTCTGCGGGTCGGGTTGGTACGCCGAGGTGAACCGGCCCAGCTTGTCGGCGGGCACGGAGAAGCCGGTGTCGGGCATACCGAGCGGCTCGAAGACGCGCTCGCGCAGCAGCGACTCCAGGTCCTGACCGCACGCCCGCGCCAGAAGTACCCCGAGCACCTGACCCGAGGTGTTGTAGTGCCACTGCTCACCCGGCTGCGACTGCAGCGGCAGCGTCCCGAGCGCGGCGATCCACCCGTCGAGGTTATGGGTGACGGGCGGCCACGGCGGACCGCTGAAGCTCTGGATCCCGACCTCGGCCTCGGCGCGCTGGATCGGGAGGCTGCCGGGCGGCGCCATCACCGAGCCGTAGCCGGACCGGTAGCTGAGCAGGTCCTCGACGGTGATCGGCCGACCGGCCGGGACGGTGTCGTCGAGCTCACCGTCGATGGTCCGCAGCACCCGGCGGTTCGCCAACTCCGGCAGGTGTTCGTCGATCGGTTCCTCGAGGTGGAGCAGCCCCTCTTCGATGAGGGACATCGCGGCGACGGCCGTGATCGGCTTGGTGAGCGACGCGATCCGGAAGATGGCGTCGCGGGCCAACGGAGTGTCGTCGCCGAAGGACGGCGTACCGATCGGATCGACGCGTACGTCGTCGCCGACCGCGACGAGCGTGACCAGCCCCGGCATGCGCCCGCCGGCGACCTGGGCCGCCATCGAGTCGTGCAGGCGGGCCAGGCCGGTCTCGTTCACGGTCATCGGTCGGCTCCCGGTTCGTGTCATGCGGTGTAGACATCCGACCACGCGCAAAGTCATCGCCGTGCGACCTCCGACGACCGCCTGGGAGACGGCCGGCGAGCAGCGCGCTCAGCTGCTGGTCGACGCGAGGTTGACGTGCACCCGGCCGGGCACCGCGTGACGATCGGCGTGCCAGCGCGAATCGTTGCGGTGCCAGATGTAGCCGGGTACGGAGATCGACCGGATCCGCAGCTGGTCGCCGTGCGCTGCGAGCCAGCAGCCGAGCACCCATCCCTGCTGCGTCGTCGTGGCGGCGAGGTCGAGCAGGTGGCGGCGGTCGGGGACCGGTCCGGTCGACGGCAGCCGGGTCACCGGCAGGTCGGCGGCGAGGAGCGCCGCGACCCGGTCCGGCGACGTCCCGGGGCCGGCGGCGAGCGGGTAGCTGCAGGCCAGGCCGCCCGGCGTGGTACCGACGAAGGCGTCGGAGAGTGCCGCCGCGGTGCGCTCCCACTGCGCGTAGGCCTGCGGGTAGCCGCTCTGCTGCACCGCCTGTGCGACCTGGGTCACCGGGCGGGTCCGCCACCCGTGCACCTTGACCAGCGCGTCG
>DASXJE010000138.1 GCA_036497565.1 Mycobacteriales bacterium | reverse complement strand
CGTGGATCGCCCGGAACGAGGCGATGTCCTCCAGGGCCATCTGCGACGGGCCGTCGGAGCCGATCGAGACGCCGGCATGCGAGCCCGCCAGTCGCAGGTCCGCGCGTGAGATCGCCGCCATCCGGACGAAGTCGTAGGCGCGGGACAGAAACGCCGCGAACGTCGACGCGAACGGCACCCAGCCCCGTACCTGCATGCCGACCGCCGCGGCGATCATCTGCTGCTCGGCGATGAACATCTCGAAGTAGCGGTCCTCGTGCGCCTCCCGAAACATCTCCGAGTGGGTGGAGTTGGACACCTCCCCGTCGAGGGCGACGACGTCGCCGCGCATGGCGCCGAGCGCCGTGAGCGCCTCGCCGTAGGCCTGCCGCGTCGCCACCTGTTCGCCGTCATCCCAGGACGGCAGCCGACCGCCGGGGGCGTCGAAGACGTGCGGCATACCGGCCGCGGGCGGAGCCAGGCGCACCCGAAGGTCGCGGGCGCCGCCGAGTTCCTCGATCGCCGCATCGGGATCGTCGAGCGGTTTCCCGTGCTTGCCGGGCAGGTCCTCGACGGCCTTGACGCCTTTGCCCTTCTTCGTCTTGGCGATGATCACCGTCGGGCGCCCAGTGGTGGCTGCGGCCTCGTCGTACGCGGCCTTGATCGCATCCACGTCGTGACCATCGATGACGATGGCGTGCCAGCCGAACGCCTCGGCCCGCGCCCGGTAACGGTCGAGGTCCCAGCCCAGCATCGTCTCTCGCGTCTGGCCGAGCCGGTTGACGTCGATGATCGCGGTCAGGTTGTCCAGCCCGCTGAAAGCCGCGTGCTCGAACGCCTCCCACATCGACCCCTCGGCCATCTCCGAGTCCCCGCACAGGCACCACACCCGGTACGGGAGCCGGTCCAGCCTGCGGCCGGCGAGAGCGACACCGACCGCGATCGGCAGCCCCTGACCGAGCGAACCGGTGGCGACGTCGGTCGGCGGGATCCGGGGCGTCGGATGACCCTCAAGCCGGCTCCCCAGCTTGCGGAACGTGAGGAACTCGGCGTCGTCAATCACCCCGACGGCCTTCAACACGGAGTAGTACAACGGCGACGCGTGACCCTTGGAGAAGATCAGATGATCTCTCGCCGGGTTCCCGAGATCGCCGGTGTCCCAGCGCAGATAACCGCCGTCGATCAGCACGGACATCAGGTCCGCCGCAGACATCGACGACGTCGGATGCCCGGACCCCGCTGCGGCCGAGGCCCGGATCGAGTCGACCCGCAACTGCTGGCCGAGCTCACGGAAACGGTTGCTGTCACCCATACAGGCACCTCCCACTGCTCAGACCCGGCACGAAACGCAACAGGACACTAGTCGCGCGGTCCCCGCGGTACGCGTCCATGTCCCCACCAGCGCACGCCCGCGCCCGGTACGGGTGAGGGTCTCGCTCGCTCTAGTCGGACTCCAGGGAACGCTTCAGAGAGTTCAGGGTGCGGCTCCGCTCCCGGTTCGCCATCCATGCTGCGGCCGGCTTCATGAACCTCATCCAGCCGTAGAGCTCTCCGACGGCCACGTGGTGAACGACCGTCGCGGACCCTTCTCCCTCCAAGGAGTACTCCGGCCGAGCCTGTGTCATCGGGGAGCCGAACCAATGGAGGGTCTCCCGAAAGGCGATTCGCGTCGATGGCACGAACTCAGTCACTTCTCCGTTGAAGGTGCCCATCCGGGTCGAATCGAGGTAGGTCGTCCCCGGTCGGACCGGGGCCTCCGACGTGAGGCTGCACCCGCGGAACAGACCGGTACGGTGCATCCACCGGCCGTAGCCCGGCAGATCCGCCAAACGTTCGAAGACTTCGCTGATGGGTCGTTGGATGACCGCGCTCGACTCGAACCGGACAATGCTCTCAGCCACCGAAATCGCCACCCTCACTCGAGCGTGCCGATCACACTACGCGTGGGAACGGTACGACCCCATATTCGCTTGCCGGGGCGTGGGTGCCCTGAGACGCTCCCGCCATGTCCTCCAGCACCGTAGGACCGCCATTCGATCAGTTCCTCGCAACCGCAGAGGCAGTAGCCCAGGCCCGGCCCGAGGTGGACCTCGAGATGGCTCGTGAGGTGTTCCACGAGGCGGCGACTCTGCTCCACAACGGCCTCGCCCTCGACGGTCTCGACGAACACGACGCAAGCGCCGTCGTCGCCGGGCTGTGCATCGACCTCGTTACTGAGGATCCCGGCGCTGCGGTGCGCGCACGTTGCCAGACGACGTTGGAGACTCCTGGAGATCTGCACGACCCAGATGGTGTGTC
>DASXJE010000137.1 GCA_036497565.1 Mycobacteriales bacterium | reverse complement strand
ACCGTCGACCGCCGCGGCCGGGTCGCTCGGCCCGCCGCGGGTGCCCTTGTGCGCCGCCTCGATGATGCGCAACCCGCCGAGCTCGACCCGGTCGACCATCAACAGGTGCAGCGACGCGATGAACAGGCCGGCCACCTCGGCCTCCGAGGCCGATGGGCCAGAGACGTCGACCCGGAAGCCGGTCGCGGTGATGCCGCCGCCGTTGAGGAATGACACGGCGGCGTCGAACTCGGCGCGGTATTGGGCGACGGGCTGCTGAGTCATCTGTGCAGCGTGCTGCAACCGATCGAGCACAACGCAAGGGACCCAGCGGTGCGGGAGGGGGGATTCGAACCCCCACGTCCGTGAGGACACCAGGACCTAAACCTGGCGCGGCTGCCATTACGCCACTCCCGCGTGCCGCGATCGTAACGACGCTGGGGCCGCCCCGGGTCTTGGCCCGGGACGGCCCCAGCGATGATCCCGTGCGGGATCGGACTTCGACGTCGGCTAGTTGCCGCTCTCCGCGTTGAGGAAGCGGGTGCCGTTCGGTGAGCCGTTGCCGGTCACGTCGTCGTACTTCAGCCCGGTCTGCAGCGAGCTGTCCCGGTCGAGCGTGACCAGGTAGCTGCCGGTCGGGTTGGTGATCCCGGTCGGCGTGCGGGTCGGGAGGACGTCGCGGAAGGCCTTGGTGCCGGCCAGCCCGTAGAGCGTCGGGTTGGCGAAGCCCAGCGGCGACGACAGCCCCTGGCTGGCCAGCGCCTGGATGCCGGCGAAGACCGGACAGGCGACGCTCGTACCACCGATCGCGTACGTTCCGAACTTGCCGCCGGAGGTCTGGCCGACCAGGAAACCGGTGTAGGGGTCGGCCACCGTGGCGACGTCGGGAACGACCCGCATCGCCTTGCCTCCGAACTTGCGCGACAGGCTCGGCTTGACCACACCCTGCTGGTACGCCGGCTGCTTCCAGAGGGTGCTGGTGCCGCCGCCCGCGCCGCCGGAGAACGAACCGGGGAGCGGCTCCTGATAGCCGGTGAAGTCGGTGGTCACCCGGTCGAGGGCGGTGCCCCAGCCGGTCTCGAAGAGGTAGTTGTCGGCCGCACCGACGCCGAGGCTCGTGCCGCCGACCGCCGTGACGGTCGGGTCAGAAGCTGGGTAGTCGGGCTGAGTCGAACCGACGTTCGCCAACTCGTCACCCGAGTCGCCGGAGGAGAAGTACATGCCGATGCCCTCGGCCGCCGACTGGACGAAGATCGAGTGCTCCTTGGCGAGTTCGGCAGCAGGGACGTCCTCGCCGTTGTTGCCCCAGGAGTTACTGATCAGGTCTGCGGAGTGGTTCTGGACGATGTAGTTCAGCGCCTGATCGAGGCCCTGGTCGCAGTCCTTGGCGCCGACGTAGAGGACATTGGCCCCGGCAGCCATTCCGTGCACGGCCTCGACGTCGAGAGTCTCCTCGCCGTTCCAGCCGGCCTCGCCGCCGCACTCCTTCTGCATGCCGAACGGTTGGAACACCTTCTGGCTGTACTGCCCGGCCGCGAACTGCGGAATCCCGGTGAGGCCGGAGTAGGTGTTGGCGTCCGCCTTCATGGTCGGCGACGCGTAGGCATCGGTGATGGCCACGGTGACTCCGTGCCCGTCACGCCCCTTGGAGATCGCGCTCTTCACGCCATAGGCACCCTGCAGCTGGTTGGGCGTGTAGCCGCAGCCGTAGGTCGGGTACTGGGTCTGGCCGCTGTACGCCGCGGGCACCGTCTGGGAGTGCTGCCCGAAGAACTGCGAGCACTGCGACGGCGCTGGAGCGGCGGATGGCTTGCTCTGCGGCGCCGGTGCGCCGGCGACCCGCTTGCCGAGGGGTCGGCGCAATAGTGCGCCGGTGTCGAGGCCGGTGACGCCGGCGATCGACGAGGAGATCGACGACGGGACGGACACGGCCTTCGACGGGGCACGCAGCTGGCGGCCCTTCCACGTGTAGTTCTTCAGCTGGGTCCCGAAGGCCCGGTTGACCTTCGCGGCCGAACCGGCCGCCTCGACCCAGCGATTGCCCTGCGCCACCGCGGACACGGTGAAGCCCTGCGCCTTCAGGAAGTCCGTCACGGCGTGCACCGTCCCGCTGGACGGGGCGAAGCGGGCGTCGAACTGGGCTGCGCTCACGTAGTGCCGGTACTGCGCGCGTCCCGGTGTGGACACCGCCTGCGCGAGCCGCTCCGCGCCGGCCGCGTCGCGCAGCGGTAGGACGACCGAGAAGGCGACCGACTTGCTGGACGAGAGATCTCCGGTGGCTCGAGCGGGCTGTGCCCACGCGGGCTGGGTGCCGGCGAGAGTCACCCGTGCCGCTGCTGGGGCTCCGCCGGCTGGTGCGGCCAGGAATGGTAGGACGAGGGCCCCGGCTCCCAGGGCCAGAGCCGATCTTCGGACCGTGCGACCGCGCATGCTTCTCCCCTCAGGGCGCCGTCTTCGGTGACGGCGCGATGAAATGCTGGCAGGACACTATTTCGTAGAAGGCAAGTAACGGGATAGGGCCAAACGGGTAATGGCCGCCGCGCTACACGCCGAGATCCCGGCGGAGCTTGCCGACGTGACCGGTGGCCTTCACGGCGTACTGCGCCTGCGCGATCCGGCCCTTTTCGTCGACGACGAACGTGGAACGGATCACGCCGGTGACGGTCTTGCCGTAGAGCTTCTTCTCGCCGAACGCCCCGTAGGCCATCATCACGGACCGGTCGGCGTCGGAGAGCAGGGGGAACGAGATGCCTTCGGCGTCCCGGAAACGGGCCAGCTTCTCCGGCTTGTCCGGGGACACGCCGACCACGTCGTAGCCGGCCCCCTCGAGATCGGCGAGGTTGTCCCGGAAGTCACCTGCCTCCTTGGTGCAGCCGGGCGTCATCGCCGCCGGGTAGAAGTACAGGACCAGCCGGCGACCGCGGTAGGACGCAAGGGACACCGGGTCGCCGTTGGCGTCGGGGAGCGTGAAGTCGGGGGCCGGGTCGCCGGGGGCCAGTCGGGTGGGCTCACTCATGGTCGGAATCTATCCCGGTCGCCGCGCCGCGCCGACAGGCGATGGGTCGTCGGGGGGCGTCCGTGCGGTAAGACTGGTCTGTGAGCGCCCGAATCGAGGATTACGCCGTCATCGGCGACACCCATACGGCCGCGCTGGTCTCCCTGGAGGGGTCGGTCGACTGGCTGTGTGTGCCGCGTTTCGACTCGCCGGCCTGCTTCGCCGCCCTGCTCGGAGATCCGGGCAATGGGCGCTGGCAGCTCTACCCGGTCGAGCCGGTCAAGGCGGTGCGGCGGGCCTACCGGCCGGGCTCGTTGGTGCTCGAGACCGAATACGACACCGACAGCGGCACGGTGCGGGTCATCGACGTGATGCCGCCTCGGGACAAGCACTGCCACCTGATTCGGCGCGTGGTCGGGGTCTCCGGTGCCGTGCGGATGCGCCAGGAATGGATCGTGCGGTTCGGCTACGGCAAGGTCCGGCCGTGGATCCGGCGTAGGCACGACGACGATGACCGGGCGACTCTGTCGGCCGTCGCCGGCCCTGACGCGCTGTGCCTGCGCGGCGACGATCTGCCCGGGCCGGCCGACGGCCGGCACGTGGGGGAGTTCACCGTGCCGGCGGGTGAGCACCGGGACTTCGCGCTGAGCTATTACCGGTCGCACCGCGACCTTCCTCAGGTCTTCGACGCCGATGACGCGCTCAACGCGACCGACGACCTCTGGCAGCACTGGTCCGACCGGTGCACCTACCAGGGGCCCTACCGCGAGGCGGTCCTCCGGTCGCTGCTCACCCTCAAGGCTCTGACCTACCACCCGACCGGGGGCATCGCCGCCGCGGCGACCACTTCCCTGCCGGAGCAGTTCGGCGGCCCGCGCAACTGGGACTACCGCTATTGCTGGCTCCGCGACGCGGCGCTCACCCTCGGCGCGTTGGTCGACTGCGGCTACCAGAACGAGGCCGAGCACTGGCGTTCCTGGCTGCTCCGGGCGATCGCCGGCGACCCCGAGGACATCCAGATCATGTACGGCGTCGGCGGCGAGCGGTGGCTGCCCGAGACCGAACTCGACTGGCTCTCGGGCTACGAAAACTCGACTCCCGTCCGGGTCGGCAACGGCGCCTTCACCCAGTTCCAGTCGGAGATATTCGGTGAGGTGATGGACACCCTGCACCGGGCGCGGGAAGCGGGGATCTCCGAGGGTCCCGTCTCCTGGCCGATGCAACGTTCGCTGATGAAGCACCTCGAAAAAGTCTGGCAGCAGCCGGACCAGGGCATCTGGGAGAGCCGCGGCGACCCGCAGCACTACACACATTCTCGGGTGATGATCTGGGTCGCGTTCGACCGGGCGGTCCGGGCCTGCGAGGAGTTCGATCTCGAGGGCCCGGTCGAACGCTGGCGGGAGTTGCGCGACACCGTCCGCAAGGAGGTCCTGACCAAGGGATACAACGAGAAGCTCGGCGCCTTCACCCAGTACTACGGCGGCACGACTGTCGATGCGGCGCTGCTCATGCTGCCGATTTTCGGCTTTCTGCCGGCCGATGATCCGCGGATGGCCGGCACGATCCGCGTGATCGAGAAGACCCTCGACAGCGACGGCCTTCTGCTGCGCTACGACACCGGAACCGGGGGAGATGGCCTGCCGGCCGGAGAAAACCCGTTCCTCGCGTGCAGCTTCTGGCTGGCCACCTGCTACTCGCTGGGTGGACGGATCGACGACGCGAAGAAGCTGCTGGACCGGCTGCTGGCGCTGCGCAACGATACCGGCCTGCTGTCCGAGGAATACGACACCGCCAACCATCGGATGGCCGGTAATGTCCCCCAGGCACTGTCACATCTCGCGCTCGTCACCGCGGTTCGCGCCTATGGTGAGCGGGTACACGGATGAGCCGGCAGTAGGGGAAGATCGTCATCGACCGAGGAGGGCGCGTGCCCCGAGACCCGCAGAGCATCCAGCGTGAGATCGAGCACGCCCGGGACGCCCTCGCCTCGACGTTCGACCAGCTCGCCGAGCGCACGAGCCCGAAGACCCTTGCCGAGAAGGCGAAGGTCACCTTGATCGAGAAGGCGAAGACGCCGGCCGGGATGGCCGTGATCGGCGCGGCCGCGGGGCTGACCACGTTTCTCGTCGTACGCCGGATACGCCGCCACTGAGGCGGCCACCGACCGTCTGGGCGATCACCTGACAGCGTCGTTCGCAGTGCGCGATGCTGAAGATCGTCCCATGACCGGTCGGATCGGGGTTCGCCATGACCGTGGGTGTCGTCACAGCGCATAGTTCTCACGAGACAAACGGGTCCCGGCGGAAGCCGCGCCGGTCGGCCGCGCAGCGTTGGATGAGTCCCGCCGAGCGCGAAGCCTTCGGGAAGGCGGCCCGCGCCGCCGTCCCCCGATCGTCGCATGCCGAGCTCGGCCTCGGACCTGCCCGGCCGGACCCGGTGGACCTCCTCATCGGACAGGGTGAGTCGCGCGTCCAGGACCTGCTGCCGATCCGCTACGGCCGGATGCTGGCCTCTCCGTTCTCGTTCTACCGCGGCGCGGCCTTGGTGATGGCGTCCGACCTGTCGGGTACGCCCCGGACGGGCATCCGGACGCAGATCTGCGGCGACGCCCACCTGTCCAACTTCGGGGTGTTCGCCTCTCCTGAGCGACAGCTGGTGTTCGACATCAACGATTTCGACGAGACGCTTCCCGGGCCGTGGGAGTGGGACCTGAAGCGGCTCGCCGCAAGCCTCGCCGTGGCCGGGCGGGACAGGAACTTCGACGCCGCGGAACGTGCCGCGATCGTCATGCAGGCGGCCCGCGAATACCGGGAGTCCATGCTCCGGTTCGCCCCGATGTCCAACCTCGAAGTCTGGTACGCGCGCCAGGATCTCGACGACGTCAAGCAACTGGCTCGGGAGACGGCGGGCCCGAAGGACAAGAAGCAGGCCAAGCGCCTCGACAAGTCATTGGAGAAGGCTCGCAGCAAGGACAGCATGAAGGCGTTCGAAAAGCTGACCCACGTGGTCGACGGCCAGCCGCGGATCATCAGCGACCCGCCGCTGATCGTTCCCATCGCCGAATTGCTGCCCGACCTCCAGCGGGCCGCGTTCCAGGAGGAAACCCTCTCGCTGCTGCGGTCCTACCGGCGCACCCTCCCCAGCGATCGCCGGGTCCTGCTTGAGTCCTTCCGGTTCGGCGATTTCGCCCGCAAGGTCGTCGGCGTCGGCAGCGTCGGCACCCGATGCTGGATCGTCCTCCTCTTCGGGCGCGATGAGAAGGATCCGCTCTTCCTCCAGGTGAAGGAGGCGGAGGCGTCGGTCCTGGAACAGTTCGTCGGGCGTAGCGAATATCACACCTGCGGGCACCGGGTGGTGGCCGGCCAGCAGCTCATGCAGACCTCGAGCGACATCTTCCTCGGCTGGGAACGGGCGACCGGGATCGACGGCGTGGAGCGCGACTTCTACATCCGCCAGCTCTACGACTGGAAGGGCTCCGCCGACATCGACCGGATGGTTCCGAAGGGGATGGGGCTCTACGCCCGGCTGTGCGGCTGGGCCCTGGCCCGCGCGCACGCGCGCGCGGGTGACCGGATCGCGATCGCCGCCTACCTGGGCAAGGGCCAATCCTTCGACCGCGCCATCGTCGCCTTCGCCGAGAATTACGCCGACCAGAACGCCCGTGACTTCGAGAACTTCAAGAAGGCCGCGGAGTCGGGGAGAATCACGGCGCAGTTCGGGGTCTGAGAACGCGCGGCCGGCTCGCCGCGACATCTGACCGCCCGGGTATTACCGTCCGCCCATGGCGGAGATCGTAGGGCCCACCGACGCGGTGGCCGTACCACGTTTCGCGGGTCCGGCGACGTTCGCCCGACTGCCCCGGACCGACCAGGTGGACCGGGTCGACCTGGCGGTGCTCGGCGTTCCGTTCGACGCGGGGGTGAGCTACCGCCCGGGCGCGCGGTTCGGTCCGGCGCACATCCGGGAGTCCTCGCGGTTGCTCCGGCCCTACAACCCGGCGTTGGGGGTGGCGCCGTTCGCGGGCCACCAGGTCGCCGATGCCGGTGACGTCGCCGCCAATCCATTCTCGATCGCCGAGGCGATCGCTGCGATCGAGGCCGGAGCGGCCGAGGTCGCCGGGGACGCCACCCGGCTGCTCACTCTCGGCGGCGACCATACGATCGCCCTCCCGCTGCTTCGGGTGATGGCGGCGCGGCACGGCCCGGTCGCGGTGGTGCACTTCGACGCCCACCTGGACACCTGGGACACCTACTTCGGCGAGCCCTACACGCATGGGACTCCGTTCCGTCGTGCGTCGGAGGAGGGACTGATCGACCGCGAGCACTCCATCCATCTCGGCATCCGCGGACCGCTCTACGGCGCAAGCGACATGGACGACACCGAGCGGCTGGGGTTCGCGACCGTGGCCTGCACCGAGATGGACGACCTGGGTGTCGGCGGCGTCGTGGACCGGATGCACGCGCGGATCGGTGCGGCACCGATCTATGTGTCCGTCGACATCGATGTGCTCGACCCCGCCCACGCCCCTGGCACCGGGACGCCGGAGGCCGGCGGGATGACCTCCCGCGAGCTGCTCGGGGTGCTCCGGGGGCTGGCCGGCCTGCCGGTCGTCGGCGCGGACATCGTCGAGGTTGCGCCGGCGTACGACCACGCCGAGATCACCGGTATCGCCGCCGCCCACGTGGGGTACGAACTGTTATCCGTGATGGCCCCCCAACCCCCTCAGCCCGCAGGAGGCAGCAATGGCAGCTGAGTCATCCGGACGCGCTGCGGGCCGCGGTGTGGAGGTCCGGTCGATCGACTACGTGCCGTTGCGCGAACGGCACGGGAAGCTGTGGCATCTGGGGCCGTTGTGGTTCATGAGCAACGCCCAGATCGCCACCCTGGCGGTCGGTCTGGTGAGCATCACGACGGGCGGCAACCTGATCTGGTCGCTGATCGCGATCGTTCTCGGCACGCTGTTCGGGACCTTCTTCATGGCCTTCCACTCCGCACAGGGTCCCCAGCTCGGCCTTCCGCAGATGATCCAGTCGAGGCCGCAGTTCGGCTACATCGGTGCCTTGCTGGTCTGGGCGTTCGCCTACCTGCAATACGCCGGCTTCAACGTGTTCAACACCGTCCTCGCCGGCCAGTCCCTGAGCGCGACCGTGCACGGCAGCACAAAGTTCTGGATCGTCGTGGTCACACTCGTCGCCCTGACCGTCGCCGTGGTGGGCTACGACCTGATCCACTCGATGGAGCGGGTGCTCACCTACGGGTTCGTCCTCATCTTCGGTCTCTTCACCATCATTGCGATCGCGAAGCTCGGCGTACCCGCCGGTGCCTTCAACCTCGGCGCGTTCAAGGCGACTCCCTTCCTCGCGCAGTTCGGGGTCGTCGCCGGTTACCAGGTGAGCTGGGCGATCTACGTCTCGGACTACTCGCGCTACCTTCCCCCCGACGTCACGGTCCGCAAGACGTTCCTGTGGACCTATTGGGGCTCGGCGCTCGGCGCGATGTGGTTGATGGGCCTGGGCACGCTGCTGGCAGCGACGATCAAGACCGGTGCGGCGTTCGACACGGTGAAGGCCATCGACGTCGCCGGTGACAAGCTCTTCAGCGGATTCGGCGCGATCGTGCTCATCTTCGCGGCGCTCGGCCTCATCTCGGTCACCGCATTGAACATGTACGGCGGTTCACTGACGATGATCAGCGCGATCGACTCCGTCCGGCGGGTCCGGCCGACCGTCCTCATGCGGATCGCCACGGTGGGTTTCACCGCCGCGCTGTCGCTGGCGGGCGCACTCGCCAGCTCGGAGGACTTCCTCGCCAACTTCAACAACTTCCTGCTACTCGTTCTCTATCTGTTCATCCCCTGGACGGCGGTGAACCTCGTCGATTACTACGTCGTACGCCGAGGGCACTACGCGGTCGCCGAGATCTTCAAGCCCAACGGCATGTACGGCCGGTGGGGCTGGCGTGGCATGCTGGCCTACCTCGTCGGCTTCGCGGCCATGGTGCCGTTCTTCAGCACCGGGTTGTTCACCGGCCCGGTCGCCGAGTCGCTCGACGGCGCGGACATCTCCATCTTCATCGGTCTTCCGGTCGCCGGGATCCTGTACTACGTGCTGGCCCGCAGCATCGACGTGGCCGCCGAACGGCAGGTCGAGCAGGCGGAGGCCGAAGAGCTCGAGACGGCGGGAGTCGACGCCGCGGCCGGCGAGTCGGCCGCGTAGCGCCGGTGCTGGACGACGCGACCGGCATCGCCGAGGCGGTGCGAGACGGGCGGACGACAGTGCGCGCTGCCGTCATGCAGGCGCTCGATCGGATCACCGCTCACGATGGGCCGTTGAACGCCTTCACCGTCACACTGCAGGACCGTGCGCTTGCCCAGGCCGACGCGGCGGACGAGCGGATACGTCGAGACGTCGCCGTTCTGCCGCCGCTGTTCGGGGTGCCGGTCTCGGTGAAGGACCACATCTGGCTGGCCGGCGCGCCTGCCACCAACGGATCACGGGCTCTCGCCGACTTCGTGCCGGCGGAGGACTGCGTCTGTGTCGCACGGCTGGAGGCGGCCGGCGCGATCGTCGTGGGCAAGACCAACAATCCGGAGTTCTGCTACCGGGGCTACACCGACAACCAGATCTACGGTCTGACCCGCAACCCGTGGAATCTCGACCGGACGCCGGGCGGGTCCAGCGGCGGCGCGGCGGTGTCGGTGGCTGCGGGGATGGTCCCGCTCGCCCTCGGCACCGACGGTGGCGGGTCGATCCGCATCCCGTCCGCGTTCTGCGGCGTCGTCGGCCACAAGCCGACCTTCGGTCTGGTCCCGAAGGAGCCGGGCTTCAAAGGGTGGAAGAGTCTCTCGGTCGACGGGCCGATGGCCCGGGCGGTGCGCGACGTCGCGCTGTGCCTTCAGGCGATGGCCGGCTCGTCGACCGCGGACGACATGACCTGGCCGGTGCCGGTCGCGGACTACACCGCCGCCGTACTGCCGCACGATCTCACCGGCCTGCGGATCGCCTACTCGGCCGACCTCGGGGGATACGACGTGGCGCGCGATGTCCGGGCGGCGTTCGAACGCGCCGTGCGCACCGTCGCCGACGCCACGGGCGCCACGGTGATTCCCGACCATCCGCACGCCGCCGACCCGGCGCCGCTGTGGAACACGATCGCCCTGGTCGAGGGCTACGCCTCCGAGGGTCCGTTGCTGGCGGAGTGGGCCGACCAGATGTCGCCGGGCATCGCAGACATCGTCGCGGCCGGGCGCGACATCACCGGGTGGCGATACGTCGACGCGCTGCACGAGCGGGCCGCATTCACCCGGGCGTGGGCCGACTTCTTCTCCCGCCACGACGTACTGCTGGCACCGGCGATGCCGATCACGGCGTTCTCCGTCGACGAGCAGGGACCGGCGAGCATCGACGGGCATCCGGTCGATCCCTTCTTCGACGACTGGTGCACCCTCGCCCTGCCGGCCAACCTCACCGGCCAGCCGGCGACCACCGTCCCGATGGGCCCGGGCGACGACGGAATGCCCACGGGGATGCAGATCCTCTGCCGTCGGTTCGACGACGCCACCGCACTCGCGGTCGCGGCGGCGTACGAGCGCGCCGTCCCGGATACTGTTGGCGCGCACGCGGCTTTGCGCGCATCACCCGAGTGATGTGAGTGACGAACGACGGGAGGGCAAGTGCCGGAGCGGAACAGCGGCATGGCCGCGCCGGCCCGATTGGTCCTCACCCGGCACGGCGAGACCGTCTGGCACGCCGAGAACCGGTACGCCGGACGGACCGAGGTCGACCTGACCGACGTCGGTCGGTCGCAGGCCGCGGCCTTGGCCTCCTGGGCCGGTCGCGAGCGGCCGGACGCGGTCGTGAGCTCCCCGCTCGGACGTGCGATCGAGACCGCGCGTCCCAGCGCCCGAGCCGCCGGACGGGATCTGGTCGTCGTCGACGCGTTGACCGAGGTCGACTTCGGCGTCGCGGAGGGCGCGACGATCGCGGAGTTACGGCGCCTCGACCCCGACATGGTCGACCGCTTCCGCCGGGATCCGGTCGCTCACCCCTTTCCCGGCGCCGAGGAGCCGGAGATCGCGGCGGACCGCTCGGCCGAGGCGCTTCGGCGACTCGCGACCGAATACGCCGGTGACATGATCCTGGTCGTCGCGCACAACACCCTGCTGCGCCTGGCGCTTTGCCGGCTGCTCGATATCCCGATACCCCGCTACCGCACCGTCTTTCCCCGGCTGGACAACGCCGCGCTGACCGAGGTGAGCGTTCCGGCCGACGGCACCGGACCGGTCTCCCTGATCTCGCTCAACGTCCCGCCCGACCGCCACTAGCCACGGCCGTCAGCTCACGACGCCGACTGCATCCACTGAGGAGCACGAGGGGAGACGGCATGGAACCGGCCGAGATGGAGCGGCTCTGGGACGCCCACACCGCGGGCGAGTTCGCCGCGCACGACGTCGACGCGACGATGGCCACGATGGTCGCGGAGCCCTACGTGATGCATCTACCGACCCTTATCGGGGCGCAGGGTGGGCGCCGGGTGCGTGCGTTCTACACCGAGACGTTCATCCCCGAGGTTCCGGCCGACTTCGTCGTCGAGTCGGTCAGCCGGACGGTCGGGACCGAGCGCATCGTCGACGAAATGATCGTGACCATGACGCACGACCGGAAGGTCTCCTGGATCCTGCCGGGGGTGCCCGCCACCGGCCGGCGGATCGAGGTCGGCGTCGTCGGCGTGATCGGCTTCGCCGATGGCCTCATCGACCACGAGCACCTGTGGTGGGACCAGGCCTCGGTGCTCGTCCAGGTCGGGCTGCTCGACCCGGATGGGCTCCCCGTGCACGGCGCCGAGATCACCGAGAAGCTGCGCTCGCTGACCGAGGGCTGACGTCCCCCGCTCGGTGCCGCCGACCCCCGAACCCGGCCGCCGGCTCGCGCTCAGTGATCTCAGATCTGGCGTAGCCGATGTTCGTCGTAGCATTGTTGAAGAAATCTGCTGCGAGGACCAATAAACGTACGCCGCGACGCTTTCAGAATGCCCCGGGCGGCTTTTATGAATGTCGTCCCGACAATTGATTCCGGTCTCCGACAGAATCTGCGGCTACCGGTGCATGCTCGGCCGCAATGCCTGTCCGGCTGGACAGGAGCCACCCCAGCGACGAGGATCAGCGGGGCGGCTCGACCGGGCGTTCGGTCTCGGGAGCGGCCCTCTTGGAGAAGCTTGTGGACGCACGCCTGGCCCTTCTCGCCGCCGCGACGGTACTCATGGTGGCCGTGTCCGGATGTACGGCGACGACTCCGAGGAAGACTGACCCGGTCGCGCCGACTGCACAGTCCGCGACACCGACGGCCGTGGGGTCGGCCAGTGCCGCGCCGGTGGTCGCCTCCGCGCCCGCCAAGCCGGCCCGCGGAAGCGACTACTCCGCCTACGCCCAACTCGACCGGAACAAAGGCCTGGTGCCGCCATTGATGGGTCCCGGGGAAGCAGCACAGGCGGCCCGAACCACCTGCGACAACAGCCCGGCGGAGATGAGGGCGCTCGCTAAGAGCGTCGGCGCCGCCCACCCGGGCGCGGCGGGCCGGGTGCCGCTGCAGAAGGCGATCGCCGACCGGTCGTCACTGATCTCCGCCTACTGCGTCCCGAAAGAGCTGGTCGCGTGGGTCGAGGCGGTGCAGTTCGTCGACATCACGCTCAGTCCCTACGCCGGCTAGTCGCCGAGCGGGCACGCACGCTTTCGTCGTCGACCACGGTGTCGTCGAAGAACCGGTAACGCGCGCCGCCGGCCTCCTTGGCGAGGTACATCGCGGCGTCCGCATCGTGCAGCAAGGCGTCCGGGTCTTTGTCGGTGTCTGCGGTGAGCGCGATGCCGACGCTGGCCTGGACCTCGGCTCGCCCGGGCTGCAGCGGTGCCGGCGCACCGATCGCCTCGATGATCTTGGTGGCGACCGTCGCCGCGTGGCCGCGGCCGGCCACCCGTTCGAGGATGACGACGAACTCGTCGCCGCCGAACCGCGCGACGGTGTCCTCGTCGCGGGTCGTGTCGGCCAGACGCCGCGCCACGATTTCGAGCAGCTCGTCACCGGCCTCATGGCCGAGCTCGTCGTTGACCGGCTTGAAGTTGTCCAGGTCGAGGAACAGGACCGCGATCGTCCCCGGTTGCCGCGCCAGCCGCGCGAGCGACCGGCCGAGCCGGTCGAAGAGCAGGCGGCGATTGGGCAGGCCGGTCAACGGGTCGTGGGTCGCTTGCCGGGCGAGCTTGGCCTCGGCGTCCTTGAGCGCGGTGATGTCGATGGTGGAGGCCAGAGCCCCGGCGAACGGTCCGGAGCCCTCTTGGGAGGGCGTCCCGTACCAGGCGACCCAGTGTTTCTCGCCGTCCGCGCCGCGAACCCGGAACTGGGCTGAGGCGCGGCGGCCGGACCCGACGTCGTCGAGCGCCTGCCGGATCGCTTCCCGATCCCGCTCGTCGACGGCGTAGGTCAGCAGCTTGCCGGGCGTCATCCCGATCACCGAGCTTCCCGCGAGCTGCTCGGCTTCTTCGTTGGCGAAGACGATCCGGAAGTCGGCGTCCGTCTCGTAGATCCCGACGGGTGCCGCGGTGGCCAGGAGCCGGAACCGTCGTTCGTTGGTGTCCGCCTTTTCGTAGGCCTTCTCGGTACTCCGGACGAGTACGGCGAACCGGATCACGATCACGATCACGAGGCCCACGGTGCACAGCTCGATGAGGATGTCGTGGCGACTTCCGCGCCATGCGACGAACGACACCACGAAGAGGGACACGGAGAGGAACACGAGCCGGGCCGGATGGTGGTAGCGCAGCGCGGGCTGCGCCCGACCGGACAGGCGGGCCACCGCCGGGTGTAATGCAGCCGCGGCGATGAGGGCGTAGGCCACCGGATACGACGGATTGACCCAGGACGCACCGTGGAAGGAGGAGAACCGTACCTCCAGGTCCCAGATGACATCGGTGGTCAGCATCAGCGCCATCCCGCCCGCGAACAGCCAGGCGGACGGGTTGCGCAACCCGGACTCGAACAGCAGCCAGGCGACGGCCCCGAGCAGCAGTGCGTCGCCGAGTGGGAAGGCGGCGCTGAAGATGTTGTCGAGGGTCGTGCCGTTGAAGTGGGCGTCGACGAGGAACGTACGCAGGATCAGAGCCCCGGCGAGCGAGAGGATCGCGCAGTCGATGACGTTGGAGAGTCTGCCCGGTCGACCTTTTCGCCCGACGAGGAGCACGACTGCGACGAAGAGGGCCGGATAGGTGATGAGGTAAAGGACATTCGGAACGATGAACCAGTGCGACCCCGCGTTCAGGTGGTCGGCCTGGAGCACACCCCAGAGCGCGTCTCCGGTGACCCAGACGGCGATGGCGGTCGCGATGATCGTCCACGCCGCGCGAGGAGTTGCATCGTTCTTGCGGGCGCCGTAGACGAGAGCAGCGACCACGACGGCGCCGCTGATTGCGCGGATCACCGTCGCCGCGGTGTCACTTGCGAAGTTGGCTCCCGCGCTCACCGCGCCGACAAGGACGACCAAAGCCAGGGGTGCGGCCCACGACGATGGCGCCGTCGCCGGCCGACCCGCGAACGGGTCGGCGCTCATTGTTGTCCCCCGTCAACCGTTTCGCAGTAGTTCTGCCTCAGTGTCCTCGCCCGACGGCACTACCGGCGGGGTTTGCGTCGAACACCCGGTCAGGCGTGCGCCGTCGCTAGGCCCGATTCTGCTCGGACAGGAAGTCGATCAATGCCCGTCCAGCGAGATCCGGGCGCTCAAGGGGCAGCAGGTGGCCGGTGTCGGGTACGTCGACCAGGCGTCGCGCCTGCGGGATCTCCGCTCCGAGGTGATCAGCCAGGCGCCGGATCTGGGGAATATCCGCGCCGCCGGCAGCCACCAATGTCGGTACGGCGATGTCGCCGAGCCGTTGCGCGGCCGGTGGGTCGAGGTCCCCTACGTCGACCTGTTCGAGGGCGGCCTCGGCCTGGAGCGCCTGCCGGTCCATGGCCTCGGCGAACGAGATCAGACCGGCGTCGACGTCCTGGGGGCGGCGCGCCGGACCCACGACCCAGAACCTCACCTCGGCGGCCGCCATGGCGTCGAGATCGTCCTCGTCGACGTCGCCGACGATCCGGTCCCACAGGTCGCCGAAACCCGGCAGCCGATAGCCCGACACCACCGACCCGAAGAGCGCCAACGCGGCTACCCGGCCCGGATACGCCAACGCGGCATCGATGGCGACCGAACCGCCGAAGGAACAGCCGACAAGAGAGGCGCGATCGATTCCGAGTTGGTCGAGCAGTCCGGCCACATCGTCGTGGTGCGCGAAATTCGCTAACGGCGCGGTCGATTCGCCATAACCCCTCAGGTCGTAGGTCACGACCCGGTGGCGCCCGGCCAGCTGGTCGACCAGTGGTGCCCACATCCGGCGGTCGGCGATGCCGGCGTGCAGGAACACGACAGGCGGGCCGTCGCCGTAGTCGTCGTAGGCCAGAGGCGCCCCGTTCACCTCACATTTCGGCACGCACCGATGGTAGCCGCGGACACCGGCAACGCGCCCGACCCGCCGCGCCTGCCGGCCTTCTGCGCAGTAGGTTTGTCGTGACGAACTTCGGTAGGGGGAGACGTGGCACTGATACGCCGGCCAGGCAGCGGGCCGTGGACTTCCTACGCTCACCGGCTTCTCGCCGTCGTCGGTGCGGCGATGCTGCTCCTCGCCTTGTCGGCGCCGGTCTACGCCGCCGGGACGACCAGCCCGAACGTCGCTCCGGCGGGCGACACCCCGACCGGGTTCTACTACGGCACGGATAGCGACACGGTGTCCGGCACGGGCTCGGCGCCGTACTCCGAGCCGGTGATCGGCGGAGCATACGGCGGCTACATCGGAATGGTCGGAAACTGGTCGAGGTGGCAGGGTTGCGGCACCAAGTTCGTGTGGTCGGCCACCAACAGCGCGCAGGCCAACACCAACTTCACGACGTACAAGAAGGGCATCGGCACGGGCGTCTACTGGTTCATGGGCGGTCCGGGTGTCGACCCGCACTACAACGGCACGACGCAGGAGGCCTATGCGTGGGGCCGGGCGCAGGCGGCACGGGCGCGGGCCGACATCGCGACCTTCTCGGTGAAGTACCCGGTCGTCTTCATGGACATCGAGATCCCGGGCAACGCCCCCAGCTTCACGCCGGCGCCGGACAACGGCTGGAACGCGGTCTACACCTCGCCGTGCAGCGGCCGGGTCAAAACCAATTTCGTCGCGCCGAGCCTCGACCGCCAGGTCTTCAACGGATTCTCCGACTACATCAAGCACGACACGAGCTACATCCCCGGCGTCTACTCGGCGCCCGGGATCTGGGCGAACATCTTCGGCACCGGCGGCGCGGCATCCATCCCCAACACCGACGAGTGGACCTACACCGACGCCACCGCCAGCCTGCAGAACCCGCCGTCGGGCTGGTGCCTGCGCGGCACCTCGACCTGCGCGCATTTCTTCGGCGGGGTCGGACAATCCAGTAGCCATGCAGTGATGTGGCAATGGTCGGGCGGCGGTGGACTCCGCAATGGCTACGGCGATTTCGACCAGATCGACACGAACCGCCAGCGCTAGGACGGATCGACGCCGGGACCCCAGCCTCCGCACGCGGAGTCTGCCAGCCAGGTAACGACAGGGCCTCCCACGGCTGGGGGCGCGGCCGTAGGGTCGGCGACATGCAGAACAGGGATGAGGTCCGCGAGTTCCTGGTCTCCCGACGGGGACGGATCACGCCTGATCAGGCCGGGTTACCCGCCGACGCGTGCCGAGTCCGACCGTGATCTGAAAGGAAGCCCACATGCGCGGAACCATCCTGTACGCCCCCGGCGACGTGCGCTTCGAAGAGCGCCCCGACCCGACGATCATCGAGCCCTCCGATGCGATCGTCCGCGCCACCGCCACCTGTGTGTGTGGCTCGGACCTATGGCCCTACCGTGGCCTGGACGAGGTCAGTCAACCGCGGGCGATCGGTCATGAGTACTGCGGCATCGTGGAGCAGGTCGGCGACCATGTCACCTCGATCACGCCCGGGCAGTTCGTCATCGGCGGGTTCCTCACCTCCGACAACACGTGCCCGCACTGCCGCGCCGGTGTCCAGTCCGCCTGTCAGCGCGGCACCGGCTATGACGGCTGCCAGTCCGAGCTGATCCGCGTCCCGCTGGCCGACGGCACCCTGGTGGCGACCCCGGGACCGCCGCCGGAGGACCTCATCCCGAGCCTGCTGAGCCTGTCCGACGTGATGAGCACCGGCTGGCATGCCGCCGTCTCGGCCGGTGTCGAGGAGGGCATGACTGTTGCCGTGGTCGGTGACGGCGCCGTCGGGCTATGCGGTGTGCTCTCTGCAGCACAACTAGGCGCCGAGCGGGTGATCGCCATGAGCCGGCACCGGCCCCGACAACAGCTGGCCCGCGAGTTCGGCGCCACCGACATCGTGACCGAACGCGGGGCGGAGGGCGTCGCCGAGATCGAGAAGCTGACCGACGACGTCGGCGCTGACGCCGTCCTGGAGTGTGTGGGGACTGGCGAGTCGATGCTGCAGGCCCTCCGCTCCGTCCGGCCCGGCGGACTCGTCGGCTGCGTCGGCGTGCCGCACGGGGTGGAGCTTCCCGTACGGGAGATGTTCTTCAGCAACCGCGGCGTGCGCGGCGGCCCCGCCCCGGTACGGCGCTACTTGCCCGACCTGTTGGAGCGGGTGTGGGGGCGGCGTATCGACCCGGGGAAGGTGTTCGACCTGGAACTCCCGCTCGAGCAGGTCGCCGACGCCTACCACGCCATGGACGAACGTCGGGCGATCAAGGTCCTGCTGCGTCCGTGACATGCGGTCCCGCCTCCCGATCTACGGAAGGAAAGACATGCCCGGCTCCGACGCTTCGACCCCAGCCCAACGAGCCATCGGTGACTTCGCGCCGAAGCTGGGAACGCGCGGAATTGACCAAGCGGGACCGCAGCCTCGTCACGGTCGCCGCCCTGATCGCCAACGGCAACACCGAACAGCTCACGAACCACCTAGCCCGCGCAAAGGACAACGGTCTGACCGACGCCGAGCTGAAAGAGACGATCATCCACCTCGCCTTCTACGCCGGCTGGCCCCGGGCAATGTCGGCGATACCCGTCGCCAAGAACGTTCTCGACGCCTGACCGGGCACCGAAGAGATCGTCGGCCGGGCGTTTAAGAGGTACAGCCGTCGCGAGGACATCGTCCTGGCGACCAAGGTCTTCTTCACGATGAACGACGGCCCAGGGGCTGATGGACCGGCTCAACTCCGCCTGAGCGACCAAACACCCGGACACTCACGCGCTTCCGCGCAATTCACCGGATGGACTAACGGACTCCATGCCGGTGGCCCCGCACCGCCGCGAAGCTGGCCCACCATCGGAGAATGACGAGGCCTGCGTATTGGCTGCCGGCACGGGACATCGCGGTCGGCATGGTTGTCGAGGTTGCCGGGTCGCACGTTCGGCTCGACGACATCGAGCACCTGCCCGACGGGAGGGTCAGAGTATCCGGCCACACCGACGGCGGAGGCGAGCATGGCAGGGCGCAATACGTATTCCTGGCCGGCGAGACGGTGACGGTAGGCGACTGACGACAGGGCCATCAGAGCGACCGAAGTCCCCGGCATCGCCGAGCGCCGGGCCGGGGATCAGGAAGGATCCGCCGCCCGCGGCACCAGCCGGCCGACGTGCTTGGCGGCGACGACCACGCCGTCCTCGCGGACGAATTCCCCCTGCAGGCCCGTGAACGGACCGTCGACGACCAGGAATCGTTCGGCGGCCAGCAGGCTGACCGGGAACTCCAGCGTCTCTCCGGGAGAGTCGTCGTCGGACAGGGTGCCGTGGATGACCAGTCCGCTGCCGGCGGCGACGATCCGCAGCTCGATGCCCTCGGTGCGGTAGGTCCCGGTGTAGGGGGCCAACTCGTCGGGGCTGAGCACGAGCGCCTCGGGCGACCGTTCGACCAACCCGAACCTTGATTCCAGGATCTGGCGCACGATCTGTTCCGCCAGTTCCCGGCCGGTCGGGCTGGAGTTGGTCAGGACGACAATCGCGCAATCACGCTCGGGGACCACGGTGACCGTCGAGTGCTGACCCGAGACGTCGCCGTGGTGCTCGACCAGCAGTACGCCGTCGATCTCGCGGAGCAGCCACGCGATCCCGACGCGGATCCCCGGCATCAACTCGTGGCTCGTCGTCGGCGCGTGCATCGCCTGTAGCCGTTGCTCGGAGAGCAGCCGGGTGCCGTCGGGTGACCGGCCGTCGCTCAGCTGGAACCGCGCCCAGGTCAGCTGGTCGCCGAGGCTGGAGGCGAGCCGAGCCCCTGCGGGCAGATAGCCACGCGGGTCGCTCCACGGCCGGCACGCCGACACCGTCCGGTCACCCGAGCCGCCCGGCCGGTGGCCGACGGCGAAGGGCTGCGTCATGATCTCGTTCAGCGACGTCATCGTCTGGCGCAGCCCGAGCGGATCGAGGATCAGCCGAGCCAGGGCCCGCTCGTAGGTCTCGCCGGTCACCTTCTCCACCACGCGGCCGGCGAGCACGAAAGCCGCGTTGTTGTACGACGCGCCCGTCCCCGGGGCGAACTGCTGCGGCAGGTCGGCGAGCAGCGCAACGGAGCGTTCCAGCGCGTCGTCGCCCTCGCCGGTGTCGATCCAGGAATCGCCGCCGTCCCAGCCCGCGGTGTGGTTGAGCAGCTGACCGACGGTCAAGGTCTGGGTCGCATCGTCGTCGCGCAACCGCAGCTCGGGGAGGTAGCGACGTACCGGCTGGTCGAGGTCGATCCGTCCCTGGTCGACCAGGACCATGATTGCCGCGGCGGTGAAGGTCTTGGCCGTGGAGCCGATCTGGAACAACGTCGCCTCGTCGATCGGCTGGCCATGTTCGACGCTGGTGACGCCGTAGGTGACGATCTCGCGGTCCCCGCCATCGTCGACGCCCACCGCGACGCCGGGAACACCCAGTTCCCGGGCCGCCTGCGCCAACTCGGCTTCGATGACCGTCGGCTGATCTCGCATGCTGAGGACTCTACGGTCTCAGGTCGGGACCGACGTCAGTGTCGCTTGCGACGGGCGTTGCGGGACTGTGCGCGGCGCCGCTTGCGCTCCTTCCGGGCGGTACTGCCGTGCGCGGTGCGGGACGCGTTGGCGGTGCCCGTTGGTGCTTCGAGTCGTGATCCGCCGGCCTGGGTGCGCGAGTTTCGAACAAGCACGACGACCACGAGAAGGATCGCCAGGCCGGCGAACATGACGATGTACCACACGCTGATCCCCTCCCGACTCAGCGGCCGACGACCCTCGCGGCGGAGGTCCCTCGTGCACTTCGCTTCCAGTCGTCTGATCCGGTGGGGACCGCTCAACACACAGCCCTGGACATGATTTTACCCGGCTGGCCGGGCTGCCGGGATGGCCGACGAAGATGGTCGGACACCGTGACGGTGCCTGACCTTGGAGTTTGTGCGCCGCCAGGAACTCGAACCCCGAACCCGCTCAGATTGGTCGCACTCTTGCGAGGGGCGCTCCTCCTAG
>DASXJE010000136.1 GCA_036497565.1 Mycobacteriales bacterium | reverse complement strand
GAAGAAGCTATCGGTCACGCCCAGGAAGCAGTACGGATCCGCCGCGATCTCGTCCGGCGGGACCCCGACACCCATCAGGCCGCGCTGGCATCGTCATTGCACAACCTCGCCAAGCGGTTGCGAAGCCTGGGGCGCACCGAGGAAGCCACGCGACCGGCACAGGAAGCCGCGAAAATCTACCGCCGAGCCAGCGAGGCTCGGGGCGCCCGCTCGCTGTTGCCCGGTTGACCCCGGTTGACGGAGCCGCGAGTGTTCCGGCGAGACAGCCCCACGGCAGGGCTGAGTGACCCTCGGCTCGCCGGTTTACACGACATTCATCGGGTCTTAGCCGTCGATGATCACGGGTCGTCTACCGTCTCGTACAGGCAGATCAGCGGAGATCGGTTCTCGATCCTCCGACGTGTCGTTGGACCAGCCCCTCGGCCGCCCGGGCTCCGGCGGACCACGACTGCGTTGTCGTCCCGCGGGTCCCGACAGCCGTATCCACAGGACTGGAATGAGCTGCCGGCTGCACACGCTACAGGCCGGCCGACGTCGGGAAGGAGCTCCATGAGCCCCACACCAGATCAGCGGATGCGTTGCCCCCGCCAGTATCACGAGGATCAGCTCGGCCTGGCGTGCGTCGCTGTGAATCCCCGGTCCCGCGGTGCCCTGACCGCTTCTGAGGTGATGACGTCACCGGTGACCACGGTCAAAGCCGATACCTCGATCCTCGAGGCGGCGGCGATGTTGGCCCGGAGCGGTCTCAGCGCGCTACCGGTACTCGACGACGACGGTGCCGTCGTGGGCATCACCACCGAAGCCGACCTCGCGCGTGATCAACTTTGCGCCACCCGGCAACGCGCAAGGACGGGCCAGGAACGGATCCCGACGACGGTCGGTGAAGTGATGTCGAGGACTCCGCTGATCGCTCCGCCGGACTACGAACTGGCTGAGCTCGTATCGTTGATGCTCGTCGCGGGGACCAGCGTGGTACCTGTCGTCGACAACTGTCGCCTCGTGGGCATCATCAGCATGCGGGAGGTCCTGCGGATCGTCGGTTCAGGTCATTCCGACCCGCGGTCCATGCCGGCACCGTCCGACTCCTCGGCGGTCGTTCACGCCGAGTACCAGGGTCTGGCCATGGCCTGACGGCCGGCACCGCACCTCTCTCGACCCGCGCGTCGGACGTCGCTTGCTATCGCGGGCCGTAGAGGTCCAGCAGCAGGAGCTGTGCCGCCGTGACGCAGTGGGATCGTCCGTTGACGAAGGCGACCAGGAACTGTCCGTCAGGAGTGCGTGCTGTGATCACTCCACGAGTGCCGCTTCGGACCTGCGGTCGCAGGAACCCGCCCAGGTGCTCGGCGGCGACGACCCGGTCGCCGACATCGAGCGCCGGCGCTCGCTCGTAGGGGTACTGCGTCGCCATACTGCTCACCCGCTCAGGTATTGGTGCGCTCCGCCGCTGGCCGAGCCCGGCTCATCCGGGGACCAGAGCACCGCTGAGGCGGCTCGGTGACGACCGCTCGAGTCCTGCCCGGTAGAGGGCGAACACCGCCCACAATGTCGCCTCGTCGAGGCAGGCGAGTACCTCCTCGCGCAGGCCGATGACGAGCAGCCGCGCGGGTAACCGTGTCATCGCGTCGGCCAGTACTTCGAACAGCTCAGGTTTGCCAGGAGTAGCCGCCGACACGTCCACCGCCAGGAACTCGCGGCCGCGGGACGCAATGTCGATCTGTTCGCGTAGCGAGGCCAGCGATGCTGTGTCCGTCGAGCCGGTGATCGTGACCAGAACGCCACGCAACGCGACCGCGGTGCTTTGCTGCACTGTCCTCACCCCTTGGGCATGTCAGTGACACGGGCCGGGGTCTGGGGCGTGGGGAGATAGTCCTCTCCGGTAGTTCACTGGTCAACCAGGAGTCCATGGTCATCTCGATGCGGCCGACTCGTCTGCACCTGGAAGGTGCGGCGATAGGTGCTGGGTGAGACACCGATCGACGTCCGTAGGTGGCCGCGCAATGACGCCGCGGTACCGAGGCCGGCGGCGTGGGCTATCTGATCGACCGGCAGGTCGGTTGATTCCAGGAGGCGCCGCGCGTAGTCGACGCGCTGGCGGGTCAGCCACTGGTTCGGGCTGGTGCCGGTCTCGTCGCGAAATCGGCGGGTGAACGTCCGGATGCTCATCGAGGCGTGTCTGGCCATACTCGCCAGCGTGAGACCGGTGTCGATCCGTTCCATCGCCCAGGTCCGGGTCGGTGCGGTCGACGCGTCCCCGTCATCGGGCACCGGCGCCTCGATGAACTGGGCCTGACCGCCCTCCCGCCAGGGCGCGACGACGCAGGCGCGGGCGACGGTGTTGGCGACGCTGCTGCCGAGGTCACGTCGGATGAGGTGTAAGCACAGGTCGATCCCGGCGGCCGCGCCGGCCGAGGTCAGCACGTCGCCGTCGTCGACGAAGAGCACGTTCTGGTCGAG
>DASXJE010000135.1 GCA_036497565.1 Mycobacteriales bacterium | reverse complement strand
GACGTCTCCCGCCGGACCCCAACGCCGCGCAACCGCAACACCTCGTCGGACATTCCGTCCCTCCCTACGCCAAGCGCGGCGAGTCCCTACTCAACGTGGCGAGCAGCCAGCGTCCAGACCCGAACCTACGCTACGACGCCGTGGCCGGCCCACTGGAACCGAGACCCGCTCCGTGTGCGGTCCGTCTCGTCGGCCGGGCGGGAGACCGGGGCGGTCCAGCTCGTGGAATTTTGTCCGGTTTCGCCAGGCGACTCCGGATTTAAATAAACGTTAGGTCTCACATCCGCATGAAATGCGCCGTCCTATCGCAATAGCGGGTGAGGGGGTCGATAAGCTGACCGGCGCCTGAGAACGCTTCTCGCGGTAAGGGGAAGGGCGTCACAGATTCCGGGATTATCACCCTGCATGACCGATATGACCGGGAGAACTGATGTGTCGTGATTATCGCGTACGTAGTCGGCTCGTCACTCCGTGTTGCGCCACCGGCCGTGCTGCCGGGCCGCTGGACCGCACGGGGCGAAGCCACCGGAATAAGCAGACAGAAAAGGAGCGGGAGTAAATGAACTTCCTGTCCAACCGTCCTCGCAAGATGATGGCCACCGCCGCGCTCAGTGTTCCGCTCCTGGCCGCTGGGTCGACGGTGATGTTCAGCAGCGCAGCTTCGGCGGCCACGGTGTCCCCGGCTCATGCGACCTGTGGTTGCGGCAAGGGTCACACCCCGCCGCCCTCCACCCCGACGCCGAGCGTCAGCGTGACCACGACCACGACCGCGCCGGCCGGGTGCACCTGCACCAAGCACCCGACCCCGCCGCCGACCAGCACCACGCCGACCACGCCGCCGGCCAGCCCGACCCCGAGCGTGGTCCCGACCGCGCCGGCCTCGTCGTCGGCTCCGGCTCCGGCCGGCTCGGTCACCCCGGTCGCGACCAGCAGCCCGTCGGCTGGCGTGCTTCCGGTCGGTGGCGCCGGCACCGGTGGTGGCGGCAGCACCAAGGGCGGCAGTGACGCCCCGCTGGCCGCGGGTGGCGCGGCTGCGGCCGTGGCCGCGGGCGGCATCGGCTTCCTGGCCTACCGCCGCTTCCGCAAGGCCGGGGCTTCCGCCTGACCTTCGCGGTGACATCGCCAGCCACGCTGGCTTAGGCCCGGCAGGGGCTCCGGAGCACGGACCGGAGCCCCGGCCGGGTCGTCGCATGTCTGGCATTCGATGAAATCAGCAGCTTGAGATGTATCCGGAGGATTAACCTGGGTCAGCCGGTCCTGTCACGGATGAGACCGGTGTGAGCTGCTTTGACGCCGTGCCAGTCGTCCCGGAACAGGAGCTTTGATGTCCAGCGGTCGCCACCGGCGCGATTCAGCCCCGGATGAGCAGCCCTGGCCTGACCGGGAACGGCCGGAGCGGGACCGGTCGGCCTGGCTGGAGCCGATCCGGTACGACCTGCCGCCCCGATACGAGGATGAGCAGCCCCCGCGGCGGGCCGCGGACGAGACGTCCATCGACCTGACCCGGCCGGCCGCCGACGAGACTTCGTTCGACCTGCCCGCCTGGGACGACCAGAGCCGGCCCGACCAGGGCCAGCCGGAGCAGCCCCCCCGGCGCTGGGCTCCGGACGAGACGTCCGTGGATCTCCCCCAGCAGGCCATGGACGAGACCTCGCTGAACCTGCCCAGCCCGGCCGCGGATGAGACCTCGGTCGATCTGCACCGGCAGACCGCGCACGATACTTCGGTGGACCTGCCCCGGCAGAGCGCCGACGAGACCTCCTTCGACCTGCCCGCCTGGAGCGGCAGCGACCAGGACCTTCCCCAACTTCCCCCGCGCCGGCCCACCGTGGACGAGACGGTCGTGGACCTGCCGGCCTGGGACGAGCGGCCCCCGCAGGCCCGGGTCCGGGCCGGGCAAACTGGCCGCCCGGCCCGGAACGGCCCGCCCAACCGCTCCGGCAACCGCGCCGGTGACCGGCCCGCGGGCCGGAAGAACCGCAGCCGGGGGGCCCTGCGCATGATGATCGCGGCCGCGGTGGTGGCGGTGATCGGCGTGGGTGTCTCGGTCTACGGCCTGACCACCAAGACCACGGTGGCCGGGGCCCAGTACACCCCGCCCTCAGTGGGCAATTCCGTGCCCAACGCCAAGCCCGACCCGGCCGCGCTGGCCCTGAGCCGGTCCACCCCGGTGAAGATCCAGATCCCCTCCATCGGGGTGTCGGCCCCGATCGAGCAGGTCGGCCTGCTCACCAACGGCGAGGTGCAGACACCCCCGCTGACCGTGCACAACCTCACCGGCTGGTACAAGTACGGGCCGACCCCCGGTGAGGACGGCGCCTCGGTCATCCTCGGCCACGTGGACGACTACAAGGGACTGTCGGTCTTCTACTACCTGAAGGACCTGGCCAAGGGCGACCAGATCGGTGTGACCCTGTCCGACGGGATCACGGCCAACTTTGTGGTCGACGGCCTGCAGAAGGCGTCCAAGGACAACTTCCCGACCCAGGAGGTGTACGGCAAGATCGGGTACCCCGGGCTGCGCCTGATCACCTGCGGCGGGGTGTTCGACAGCGCCACCGGGCACTACGACAGCAACATCATCGTCTACGCCCACCTGGTCCACAGCGCCACCACGTAGGGGCCACTACCTAGCGCCGTCGCCGCCGTCGGCGTGCCGGACCGCGTAGAGCGCCGCCTGGGTCCGGTCCTGCACCCCGAGCTTGGCCAGCACCGAGCTGACGTGGGTCTTCACCGTCTTCTCGGACACGTGAAGCTCGCGGGCGATCTCCCGGTTGGAACGGCCACGGGCGATCTCCTCCAGCACCTCCCGCTCCCGGACGGTGAGCGCGGCGAGCCCGCCCCGCCCCGGTGGCCCGCCCGGGCCCCAGCCACCCGCCGTGACCAGGCCCGGGACCAGGCGGCCGGCCGCGCCCGGGGCCAGCAGCAGGTTGCCGTCGTTGACGGCGCGGATGGCCCGGATCAGCGCGTCCGGGTCCACGTCTTTGTACAGGAAGCCGGACGCCCCGGCCTGGACCGCCCGGCCGACCTGAGCTGGGTCGTTGCCGCTGGTCAAAACGAGGACCCGGGCCCCGATGCCGCGGGCCCGCAGTTCGGCCAGCACCCCGATGCCGTCCAGGCCGGGCAGCTTCAGGTCGAGCAGGATCACGTCCGGGTCCAGCTCGGCGGCTAGTTCCAGCGCCGCCGGGCCGTCGGCGGCCTCCCCGGTCACTGCGATCCCGTCGTGGACCTCGAGCAGCACCCGCAGGCCCTGCCGGACGACCGGGTGGTCGTCGACGATCAGCACGGTCAGCTGGTCAGTCACGGCCCGCCTCCCGGACCGTCTCCCGGCGGACCGTCTCCCGATGGGCGGGCGGGCGCCGCAGCGGCACGGCCAGCCGGACCGTGGTGCCCGCACCCGGGGCGGAGCGGATGGCCAGGGTCCCGCCCGTCGCCTCGGCCCGGCCCCGCATCGAGGCCAGCCCCAGCCCACCGGGAGCGTCGGGGGCGAACCCGCAGCCGTCGTCGGTGACCTCGAGCACGACCCGGCGCGGGCTGCGGGACAGGGCCATGGTGATCTCGCGGGCTCCGGCGTGCCGGAGCGCGTTGTGCAGGGCCTCCTGGGCCACCCGGTAGAGCGCCGCCTCCTGCTGTTCCTCCAGCACCGGAAGTTCGGTGGCGCGGAACCGGACCGTGACCCCGTGCGCGCGCCCGGCCAGCACCGCGTACCGGCGCAGCGATTCGGCCAGGCCGGCCTCGCCCAGCTCGGGTGGGGCCAGCCCGTCGATGACCGCCCGCAGCTCGGCGTGGGCCTCCGCGCCCAGCTGGGCGACCGCCTCCATCTCGGCCGCGGCCCGGGCCGGGTCCCGGCCGGCCAGCACCGCGGCCGCGCGGGCCCGGGCCCGCAGGCTGAACAGCTTCTGCGACACCGCGTCGTGCAGGTCCCGGGCCAGCCGGGACCGCTCCTCCAGCACCGACAGCTCCCGGCTGCGCTCGGACAGCCGGGCGTTGGTCAGGGCGATGGCGGCGTGCGCGGCGAACAGCGACAGCAGCTCCTGGTCGCGGGCGGTGAACTCGGTCCCGGTCCCGCCCGGCACCACCTTGTCGGCCGCGAAGATGATGGCCAGCACCTCGCCCCCGTCCTTGACCGGGACGCCGAGGAAGCCGGACAGGTCGGGATGGGCGGCGGGCCAGCCGCCTTCGAAGCGCGGGTCGGTGCGGATGTCAGCCAGCCGCTCCGGCTGCGCCTCCCGGAGCAGCACGCCGAGCATGCCGTGCTGGCGGGGCAGCGGCCCGATCGCCCGCCACTGACGGTCCGAGACGCCGTCCACCACGAACTCGGCGAACGACCCGTGGCGGTCGGGGACCCCGAGCGCGGCGTAGCGCGCGCCGACCAGGGAGCGGGCCGACCGCACGATGACCTGCAGGACGTCCCGGACGCCCAGCTGCCGGGCCACCGACAGCACGACCTGGCTGACCCGGTAGAGCTCGTCGAGCCCCCGGGTGCCGTCGGCCGGGAGCCCCCGGGTGTCATCGGCCGGGAGCCCCCGGGTGCCGTCGGCCTGCGGCGCCGGTTCTGCGGTCACGGCCCGACGTTACCCGCGTCGGCCCGGGACGCGCATCAGCCAGCGGTCCTAGGACCATCGGCCCAGGTCCAGCCGGTCGGCGGCCCGATGTGCCCGGCGCCGCCCGCGCCTAGCGTTCAGGGCATGGATTCCCATCGAGCCACCACCCGAACCGGCCGCCCGAGCCCCTCGGACCCGTCGGACCGCCCGCGGACCGCGATCGTCACCGGCGCGTCCTGCGGGCTCGGCCACGCGCTGGCCACCGGGCTGGCCGCGGTCGGCCACCCGCTCGTCATCGACGCCCGCGACGGGGCCGAACTGGAGACGGCGCGGGCCGCCATCCAGGACGCGGGCGCCGGTATCCGCGTGATCGCCGTCCGCGGCGACGTCCGCGACCCGGCCCACCGGGACGCTCTGGTCCAGGCGGCGGACCAGCTCGGCGGGGCCTGTCTGCTGGTCAACAACGCCGGGACGCTGGGCGCCAGCCCGCTTCCGGCACTGGCCGACTACCCGCTGGACGAGCTGCGGGCCGCGTTCGAGGCCAACGTGGTCGCGCCGGTCGCGCTGGCCCAGGCCCTGCTGCCGTCGCTGCGACGCCACGGCGGGGCGATCCTCAACATCACCTCCGACGCGGCCACCGCGGCCTACACCGGCTGGGGCGGCTACGGCGCGGTCAAGGCCGCGCTGGAGCAGGCGTCGAACGTGCTGGCCGCCGAGGAGAATGCGGTCCGCGTGTGGTGGGTCGATCCCGGCGACCTGCGCACCCGCATGCACCAGGAGGCGTTCCCGGGCGAGGACATCTCCGACCGGCCGCGACCCGACGAGGTTGTGCCCGGTTTCCTGCGGCTGATCGAAGGCCGCCTGCCCAGCGGGCGCTACCGCGCCCCGGAACTACTGCCCGGTGTCCCGGCCCGGACCGAAGCCGGCGCCGGCTCCTAGGAGGCCGTCATGAGCATCGAATTCACCCTGCCTTCGGACCTGGAGGCCCACGACCCGCCGGAGTCCCGCGGCACCCCGCGGGACGGAGTCCGGATGATGGTCAGCCAGGGCACCACCGGCGAGATCAGCCACCATCGGTTCGGCGAACTACCCGGCCTGCTGCGACCCGGCGACCTGATCGTGGTCAACACCTCGGGCACCCTGCCCGCCGAGGTCGCCGCGATCCCGGCCGAGCCCTCCGGTCCCCGGCTGGCCGGCGCCGAGCCCTCCGGCCCCCGGCTGGCGGTGCACTTCTCCACCGCCTGGCCGGACGGCGGCTGGCTGGTCGAGCTGCGCTCGATCACCGGGCCGGCCACGGTCCCGGATCCGGGCGGCGCGCCCGGGGACACGATCGTGCTGCCCGGCGGCGCCCGGCTGACCCTGGACGACCGGCTCACCGGCCGCCTGTGGCGGGCCCGGCTCTCCACCGCGGTGGTGCCGTACCTGCTCCGGCACGGGGTGCCGATCCGGTACTCCTACGTGCAGCAGGAATGGCCGCTGGACGCCTACCAGACGGTGTTCGCGACCCGGCCGGGCAGCGCCGAGATGCCCAGCGCCAGCCGTCCGTTCTCCCCCGAGGTGGTGACCCGGCTGGTCGCCCGGGGGATCACGTTCGCCCCGCTGACCCTGGACACCGGGGTGTCCTCGCTGGAGGGCGACGAGGAGCCGTACCCGGAGCCGTTCGACGTCCCGCCCGCCACCGCCCGGCTGGTCAACCTGACCCGGCGGACCGGGGGCCGGGTCATCGCGGCCGGGACCACCGTGGTCCGCGCGCTGGAGACCGCGGCCCGGGCCGAGCCGGCCGGGGACGGCCTGGTCGCGGCGGCGGCCGGCTGGACCAGCCACATCGTCACCCCGGAGGTCCCCCTGCTCGCCGCCGACGGCCTGCTCACCGGCCTGCACGAGCCACGCTCGTCGCACCTGCGCATGCTGGCCGCGTTCGCCGGCCCGCAGCTGCTCAGCCGCTGCTACCAGGCCGCCATCGACCAGCGCTACCTGTGGCACGAGTTCGGCGACGTTCACCTCCTGCTGCCCTGACGTGGCCGATGCGACCACCGTGTGGTCTGTGGCGACAGGCGGCCGGCGGCGGCCCGGCGGAACCGGGGGCCGGGTAGCGTTACCAGGCGATGAATGCCACGCGGACGACGCTGCTGATCACTCTGACCGGGCGGGACCGCCCCGGAGTCACCTCCCGCCTGTTCGGCGCGCTGACCGGGCACGAGCTGAGCGTGCTGGACATCGAGCAGGTGGTCATCCGGGGCCGCCTGATCCTCGGTGTGCTGTGCGCCTCGGACGGCCCGCCCGACCTGACCGCCATCCACCGGAAGGTCAGCGCACTGGCCGCCGATCTCGGCCTCGACGCCGAGATCACCACCGGCTCCCGGGATACGCCGCACCGGCGCGGGCGGCTGCACGTCTCCCTGCTCGGCAGCCCGCTGTCCCCGGCCGCGATCAACGCCATCACCGGCCGGATCGCGGCCAGCGGGGCCAACATCGACCGGATCACCCGGCTGGCTCAGGACCCGGTGACCTGCCTGGAGCTGGACGTCTCCGGAGCCGACCCGGCCACCCTGCGGTCCGAACTGTCCCGGGAGGCGGTCCAGCAGCACGTCGACGTGGCCGTGCAGCGCGGCGGCCTGCAGCGGCGGGCCATGCGGCTGATCGTGATGGACGTGGACTCCACCCTCATCCAGGACGAGGTCATCGACCTGCTGGCCGACCGGGCCGGATGCGCGCCCGAGGTGGCCAAGGTGACCGAAGCAACCATGCGCGGTGACCTCGATTTCGAGGGGTCGCTGCGGGAGCGGGTGGCCCTGCTGGCCGGGCTGAGCGACGACGTGCTGGCCGACGTGCGGCACGCGCTCCGGCTCACCCCCGGGGCCCGCACGCTGATCCGGACGCTGAAGCGGCTGGGCTACCGATGCGGGATCGTCAGCGGCGGGTTCACCCAGATCATCGACCCGCTGGCCGCCGAGCTGGGCATCGACTACGTGGCCGCCAACGTACTGGAGACCGCGGACGGCAAGCTGACCGGCCGGGTGTCCGGCCCGGTCATCGACCGCGCGGGCAAGGCGGCCGCGCTGGGCCGGTTCGCCGACCTGGCCGGGGTGCCGCTCAGCCAGACCGTCGCGGTCGGGGACGGCGCCAACGACCTGGACATGATCGCGGCGGCCGGGCTGGGGGTGGCGTTCAACGCCAAGCCGGTGGTCCGGGACGCGGCCGACACCGCGCTGAGCCTGCCCTACCTGGACACCGTGCTGTACCTGCTCGGCATCTCCAGCGACGAGGTGGAGGCGGCCGACACCGAAGCCTGAGCGTTCAGGCCCTGAACAGCCGGGCCGTAACGCCAACGGGCGGGCCAGCACCATCCGGTGCTGACCCGCCCGTTCGCGGTTGGATCCGGTCAGGAGTCCGTGCTCGACGCCTTCGGCACCGTCGATGAGCCCTGGCCGTTCGTGGCTTCCGCCTCGTCCGGCGTGACCACCTCGACCACGTCGACCTCGACGACCTCGATCGTCTCGGCGGCCGCCGGGGACTCCGGCACCGGGGTGATCGCGTCGACGGAGCCGGCCACCTCGGTGCTGGCCCCGTCGCCGTCGCCCATCCCGGACCCGCGGCGCTTGGAGAACAGGATCGCGCCGACGATGATGATCACCGCGGCCAGGGCGACGCCGACCCGGAGACCGGTGTTGTCGGCGTACTTGACGACGCTGGTCGCGATCAGCAGCGAGACCAGGTTCATGACCTTGAGCAGCGGGTTGATGGCCGGGCCCGCGGTGTCCTTGAACGGGTCGCCGACCGTGTCGCCGATGATCGTCGCCTCGTGCGCGGCGCTGCCCTTGCCGCCGTGTGCGCCGTCCTCGACGATCTTCTTGGCGTTGTCCCAGGCCCCACCGGAGTTGGCGAGGAAGATCGCCATCAGGACCCCGGCCGCGATGGCGCCGGCGAGATAGGACGCCAGCGGGCCCACGCCGAGCAGGAACCCGGTGGCGACCGGGGCGAGTACGGCGAGCAGGCCCGGTGTGGCCAGTTCCCGCAGCGAGTCCTTCGTACAGATGTCGACGACCCGGCCGTACTCCGGCTTCTCGGTCCCTTGCATGATCCCCGGCCGGGTGCGGAACTGCTCCCGCACCTCGAAGACCACCCGGCTGGCGGCCCGGGACACGGCGCTGATCGCCAGGCCGGAGAAGAAGAAGACGACCGCGGCGCCGATGATCACGCCGACCAGGTTGTTGGGCTGCGACAGGTTGAGGCTGAAGGACAGCGCGGTGAGCTTGCCCGGCGGCGAACCGCCGCCGACGGTTTCGGACAGCGCCGTACTCACTGCGGTGTTGAACGACCCGAACAAGGCGGTCGCGGCGAGCACCGCCGTCGCGATCGCGATGCCCTTGGTGATGGCCTTGGTGGTGTTGCCGACCGCGTCGAGGTCGGTGAGGACCTGCGCGGCCTTCTCGTCGATGTCGCCGGACATCTCGGCGATGCCCTGCGCGTTGTCGCTCACCGGGCCGAACGTGTCCATCGACACGATCACGCCGGCGGTGGTCAGCAGGCCGCAGCCGGCCAGGGCGACCGCGAATAGCGCCACCGCGATCGACCCGCCGCCGAGCAGGAAGCAGAGGTAGACCCCGCCGGCCAGCAGCAACGCCGAGTAGACCGACGACTCGAGGCCGAGTGAGACGCCGGACAGGATGACCGTGGCCGGACCGGTCCGCGAGTTCGCGGCGACGTCGATGGTCGGCTTGCGCGCGGTGTCGGTGAAGAAGCCGGTCAGCTGCTGGATGACCGCGGCGAGCGCGATCCCGATCAGCACGGCGAGGAAGGCGATCAGCGCCGGGTTGCCGGCCGCCGGCTTGCCGAGGACGTCCTTCGCGGTCCCGCCGAGCGGCGGGAACGAGGTCGGCAGATAGATGAAGGCGGCGATCAACACCAGTGCCAACGACGTGGCGGCGGAGATGAAGAACCCGCGGGTGATCGGCACCAGGCCGCTGCGGTCCCGCGACCGCAGCCGGGTGGTGAGGATGCCGACGACCGAGCTGAGCACGCCGATGGCAGCGACCACCAACGGGAAGACCAGACCCTTGGACCCGAAGGCGACCTGGCCGAGGATCAGCGCGGCGACCAGTGTGACCGCGTAGGACTCGAACAGGTCCGCGGCCATGCCGGCGCAGTCCCCGACGTTGTCGCCGACGTTGTCGGCGATGGTCGCGGCGTTGCGCGGATCGTCCTCGGGGATGCCGGCCTCGACCTTGCCGACCAGGTCGGCGCCGACGTCGGCGGCCTTGGTGAAGATGCCGCCGCCGACCCGCATGAACATCGCGAGCAGGGCACCGCCGAAGCCGAAGCCTTCGAGGACCGTCGGCGCGTTCTGGTTGAAGATCAGCAGGACCGCCGCGGCCCCGAAAAGCCCGAGGCCGACCGTGAACATGCCGACCACGCCGCCGGTGCGGAAGGCGATCCGGAAGCCGCGCTGCTCACCGCCCTCCCGGGCGGCCGCGGCGACGCGCACGTTGGCGCGGGTGGCGAGGGTCATGCCGACGAAACCGACGGTCGCAGAGAACGCGGCGCCGACCAGGAAGAAGAGCGCCCGGCCGATGCGGACGGCCCAACCGCCCTGCTCGACCGGGAGCACCAGCATGACGACGAACACGATGACCGCGAACAGGCTCAGCGTCCGGAACTGCCGGTTCAGGTAGGCGGACGCACCTTCCTGCACGGCGCGGGCGATCTCCTGCATCCGGACCGTGCCCTGAGCGGCCGCAACGACCTCTCGGGCGAGGAAATAGGCGAAGACGAGCGCACCCAACGCGATGACGGCGATGACGGCGGCGATCCCGTAGCCACTGCCACCGATTTTTGCGGCCTCCGCGAGGTACGGCGGGGTCATTCGTCCTCCAAGCAGGCATGAGCGTGCCCGAGGCGACCGACGGTGACGGTCGTGCGGGCCACGGCGTACCGCGAGCGGCCGATCGCCACCTGCGGTCCGGGGAGTCTAAGGGAGCCTAGCGTGCAGGACGAGCGCCGGGGTGGACGCCCGGCCGGGCCGCTAGTCCGCGCCGATGTCCGCCCGCGAACTGTGGACGGTGAAGACGTCGTCCAGCCCGGTGATGCGCAGCAGCTTGAGAACCCGCTCCGATCCACAGACCAGGTCGAGGCGTCCACCGAGATCGCGGGCGCGGTTGAACCCGCCGACGAGCACGCCGAGTCCGGTGGAATCGATGAACCCGACCCCGTCGAGGTCGACGACGAGTCGGCGTTCGCCGCCGTCGAGAATGTCGGTGATGCGCTCGCCGAGGGTCGGCGCCGAATAGGCGTCGACCTCGCCCCCCACCTCGAGGACGGTGCGACCCGCGGAATCAGTGCCCATAGTGAGCGAGAGGTCCACGACCCAACCTCCCTATTCATTGTCGTCAGCAGGCGCACCGGCGATGGCACGCTAGGTACCGATTCAATCAGAGCGTCTCATGTAAGAGTGAACCCATGGGCTTCCCGAAGACAGCGGTACGCGGAAGACCGCTGCTCGACCGGGTGACGATCGGGCAGTCGGCCGATACCCGGTTGACCCATGTCGAGGAACTCGCCGCCCGCCCGGGACGCCCGGCCGGTTGGCCGCCGTGGGTGCCCGATCTGCTTCGCGACCGGCTCGCCGTCCGCGGGGTGGAGGCGCCGTGGCAGCACCAGGCGCAGGCCGCGGACCTCGCCTGGGCCGGGCGGTCGGTGGTCGTCGCGACCGGCACCGCATCGGGCAAATCGCTCGCCTACCAACTCCCCGTACTCGCCCGGTTACTCGCCGAGCCCCGGGCGACGGCGCTCTATCTCGCCCCCACCAAGGCGCTGGCCGCCGATCAGCTGCGCGCCGTGCGGTCGTTGGCGCTGACCGACGTACGGGCGGCGACCTACGACGGCGACACGCCGCGCGAGGAGCGCGACTGGGTGCGCGCCCACGGCCGGCTGGTGTTCACCAACCCCGACATGCTGCACAGCGGAATCCTGCCGGCGCACTCCCGCTGGTCGTCGTTCCTCCGACGGCTGAACTACGTGGTGATCGACGAATGCCACACCTACCGCGGCATCTTCGGCTCCCACGTCGCGCACGTCCTGCGCCGGTTGCGCCGGATCTGCGCGAAGTACGGCGCCCACCCCACCTTCGTGCTCGCGTCGGCGACGGTGTCCGACCCGGCTGTGTCCGCGACCCGGCTGGTGGGCCAGCCGGTCGAGCAGGTCACCGACGATGCGTCCCCCCACGGAGCGACCACGTTTGCGCTGTGGGAACCGCCGCTCACCGCCCTGACCGGCGAGAACGGCGCCCCGATCCGCCGGTCGGCCGGCTCGGAGACCGCGCGGCTGCTCGCCGATCTGGTCGTCGAGGGCGCCAGCACGCTGGCCTTCGTCCGGTCCCGCCGCGGCGCCGAGGTCGTGGCGCTCTCGGCCCGCCGGGCGCTCGCCGAGTCCGCTCCCGACCTGGTGGACCGGGTCGCGGCGTACCGGGCCGGCTACCTGTCGGAGGAACGCCGGGCCCTCGAGGCCGGCCTCGCCGACGGCTCCCTGCTCGGCGTCGCCGCCACCAACGCGCTGGAGCTCGGGGTCGACATCAGCGGCCTGGACGCCGTCGTCCTCGCCGGCTTCCCGGGCACGATCGCCTCGCTGTGGCAGCAGGCGGGTCGGGCCGGACGGTCCGGCCAGCCCGCGCTGGCCGTCTTCGTGGCCCGCGACGATCCGCTGGACACCTACCTGGCGCACCACCCCGACGCGGTCTTCGGCCGGCCGGTCGAGGCGACCGTCCTCGACCCCGACAACCCGCACGTGCTCGGCCCTCAGCTCGCCTGCGCGGCGGCCGAGCTGCCGCTGTGCGAGGAGGAGCTCGACCTCTTCGGCGGCGGGGCGCCGGCACTGCTCGCCGATCTGGTCCGCCGCGGACTGCTGCGACATCGCCCGGCGGGCTGGTTCTGGACCTCCCGGGAGCGGCCGGCCGTCGACATCCGCGGCACCGGTGGCTCCCCCGTGCGGGTCGTCGAGGGAGGCACCGGGCGCCTGCTCGGCACGGTCGATCCCGGGTCGGCCCACAGCACGGTGCACCGGGGCGCCGTCTACCTGCACCGCGGCACGTCGTACGTCGTCGACGACCTCGATCTCGAGGGTGCGGTGGCTCTGGTGCACGAGGAGGAACCGACCTGGACGACCTCCGCCCGCGATCTCACCGACATCCGGGTGGTCGAGACGCTGCGCAGCCGTGATCTCGGCGCGGTCGCCGTCCACCTGGGCACGGTCGACGTGACCAACCAGGTGGTGTCCTACCTCCGGCGGCGGCTGCCGTCGGGCGAGGTGATCGACGAGCTGCCGCTGGATCTCCCGGCCCGGGAGCTGCGTACCCGCGCGGTCTGGTACACGATCGAGGAGTCGACGCTGCAGCGGAGCGGGCTGACCGATGCCGACGTTCCCGGCGCTGCCCACGCGGCCGAGCACGCCGCGATCGGGTTGCTCCCGCTGGTGGCGACCTGCGACCGGTCGGACATCGGCGGGGTCTCGACCGCGCTGCACCCCGACACCGGCCACCCCACCGTGTTCGTCTATGACGGCCATCCCGGCGGGGCCGGCTTCGCCGACCGCGGCTTCGACGCCATCGACGTCTGGCTGCAGGCGACCCGCGACGCGATCGCCGGCTGCGAGTGCGAGGCCGGCTGCCCGTCATGTGTGCAGTCGCCGAAATGCGGCAACCGCAACCAGCCGCTGGACAAGCCAGGTGCGCTGCGGTTGCTCGACGTGGTTCTCGGCGCACTGGCCCGCCCGCACGTCACCGCCGGGCCGGTCCGATGAGTGCGACGTCGTACACCGTCCGGCCGATCGGGCTGGTCGAGTCCCCTCTCGTCGACCGCGAAAGCGCGCCGCGGCAGGGTGACGAGGGCACCCCGGACGCGTGGATCGCGGTCGACCACGAGTTCCGCGAGGCGATGCGTGATCTCACGGCCGGGGCGGACGTCATCGTGCTGACCTGGCTGGACCGCGCGGATCGGGGCGTGCTCTCGGTGCATCCGCGTAGCGACCCCGACCGGCCGCTGCAGGGCGTGTTCACGACCCGGTCGCCCGACCGCCCCAACCCGATCGGACTGCACCGGGTGCGCATCCTCGACGTCGAGGCCACCCGGATCCAGGTCGAGGGTCTCGAAGCGCTGGACCGGACGCCGGTGCTCGACATCAAGCCGGCGCTCGGTCCGGTGGACGACAGGTGAGTGGGCCGTGAATCCGCGGGAACCGATGAACGGTGTGGTCGCCAGACTCGTCGCCGCGATCAATGACGGTGATCGTGCGGTGTTCCTGTCGCTGCTCGCACCGGATGCCGAACTCACCGACGACGGCCGACCGCGCGAGCTCGCGGCATGGATCGACGCCGAGATCTTCACGGTGCACGGGCACCTGACCGTCGATCGCGAAGAGGAGCAGGGCCTGCGCATCTACGCGACCTACCGCAATGACACCTGGGGGGAGATGTCCACGGTCTGGCGCTTCGGAGTGTCCGGGGAGAAGATCACCCGGATCGACACCGGCCAGGCGTGACCTCGCTCCGACGGTGAGCCGGAGCGCTATGCGCCCGGCTCGCTCACCTCGACCGGAGCTCCGTTGGCCGTCAGCGTGATGTAGATGTTCCCGCGGGTCGCGTTGGAGTAGGGACACACCTGATGCGCCGCCCGCACCAGCTCGACCGCCTGAGCCGGGTCGTCGACCGACGGAAGACGGACGTCGAGCACGACGGCGAGCTGGTAGGCCCGCTCCTTCGTGGGCACGAGCATGACCTGTGACTCGATCTCGACGTCGCCGGCCTCAGCCCTGGCCCGTCGTGCGGCAACTCCGAGAGCGCTCTCGAAGCAGGCCGCGAACCCGATCGCGAAGAGCTGCTCGGGGTTGGTGCCGCCCCCTTCGCCACCCATCTCGACCGGGGAGCGCAGGTCGACCTCCAGCATCCCGTCCGAGGTACGCCCGTGGCCCTGCGCCCGCCCGCCGGTGACGTGCGCCTCGGCGGTGTAGATCGGCTGGCGTCCGGTGTCCTGGGTCATGTCCTCATCCTCTCCTCGGCGATGTCGAGCGGTTCGACGGCCATCTGGTGCAGCAGACGGACCGCCCGGTCGTGCAGCGGCGCGGGTACCGGACCGGTCGGCAGCGGGTCGTCGACGTCCTGCATCCAGTCCGCGAGTTGGGCGAGCAGGTGGTGCCGGACGGCGGCGTAGTCGGCGTGATCCGCGACGTCGGTCAGCTCAGCCGGGTCGTGCTCGAGGTCGTAGAGCTCGACGAGCGGGTGGTAGGGCGGAATGCCGTGCTGCACGGTGACCGGTTGCGACCGCGGCCGCCACGACTGGCTGGAGTCCATGATCGACGGCGCCGAGCTGAAGTTGACGATCAGCTTGTGGCGCGCGGTCCGGACGCACCGTCGGGGGTCGTAGTAGTCGTGATGGGTGATCTGGGCGAACACCTGCTCGCGGGCCTGATGCGGTTCGTCGTTCAGCAGCGGTACGACGCTGCGACCGCTCACCCGGCCGGGCACCGGTATCCCCGCGGCCTCGAGCACGGTCGGCATGATGTCGATGTTGGAGACGAGATCGGCGGAGGACCGCCCGCCGGTCCAGCCGTGCTGCGGGCTGCGGACGACCAGCGCCACCTCGATTCCCGGGTCGTAGAGCGTGCACTTCGCCCGTGGTAGCGCGAGCCCGTGGTCGGTGGTGAACACCACGACCGTGTCGTCCTCGAGACCGGTACGGCGCAGTGCGGCCAGCACCTCACCGACGCCGGCATCCATGGCGCTCGTGGCACCCTGCAACTCGGCGATCTCCGCGCGGGAGCCGTCGTCGTCGACGAGGTAGGGCGGCACCGCGACACCGTTCGACGTATCGGGCGTGACGCCCGGCCGGAGGAACCCCATGGTGCCGGGCGGGTCGGTCGGGGACGGCGAGCGGTGCGGCTCGTTGAAGCCGACCTGCAGGTAGAACGGTTCGGCGCGCTCGGCGAGGTCGGTGAGCGCCGCTACCGCACGCCCTGCCACCCTCGGAGCATTTCCGCCGGTGACGACCTCGTCGAACCCCAGCCGGCGCGCGAGATCCGCGTCCGGCGCCACCCGCGACTCGTGGTGGACGCCGTAGAGCGCGGTCCGGTAGCCGTTGTCGTGGAAGACGGCGGCAATGTGCTGTTCATCGGGTCGCAGATCCCAGCCGAAGTCTTCGTGGGTGAGCCCGAGGACACCGTGTTCCTGCGGGTAGCGACCGGTGAACAGCGACGCCCGCGACGGGCTGCACTGCGGCGCCGTACAGAACGCCCGGTCGAATCGCACACCGTCCGCAGCAAGCGCGTCGATCGCCGGGGTGCTGACCCCGTTCACGCCGTAACAACCGACGAACCGACCCAGGTCGTGGCAATGCATGATCAGCACGTTGGTCACGTGCCACCTCCCGCGCAGTCGGCCGCCGCTCACCATCTCACGACGGTTCCGTCCGTGGCCGGGGCGGCCATGCGACGAAGCACTCCCGGGGACGTCGGGCGTCCCTATGGCGCCGGACCGGCTCGCGCCCACCCGTGCGCCTGCCACCGGCGCAGCAGCCGGCCCGGGAGCGGGTGTGTCACCTCGACATCGGCGACGCGGGCAACCACGCGACAGCTGACCAGCCGCGCTCCGTTGACCGCCGCGATATGCGCAGCCGCTCGGCAGGCAGCCCGGGCACCGAGGTCGCCGTCGGCGGCGGCCGCGAGCGCGGCGAAATCCGCCGCCGCCTCGGCGTCATGGCGGCCCACGACGGCCACGCCCCGTGCGACGGTCGCACCACCGATGAGCAGCACCACCGCGCCGATGGTCAACACCCAGATTGCGCCACTCCCCCGGTCCGCCGGCCGGCATCGGCGCCGGCCACGGCCACCGGTCACGGCACGCCGACCTCGCCCGGCTCCCGTGCTGCGACCGCCCGACCGTCGACGGTGAACGCCGGGAGAAACCCGCCGAGCGGACGGACCACGGCCTGCACCCGCACATTGACCTGACTGTCGTCGCCGGTGAGAACGACCCTTGCGCCCGGTGGTGCAGAACGCCCGGCCAGCGATCGCACGACGGCCGGTGCGTCACCACGGGCCGCGCCGCGCGCGGCCTCCCGTGCAGCGTCGACGCATTTCAGGTGCCCACCGACCACGTCGACCGCGGTGAGTGCGACGGCGAGAAGGGCCACCAGCGCCGGCAGGGCGACGGCGATCTCGGCCGTCACCATGCCGCCGTCCGGCGCGGCGCGGCGTGGTCTGCTCACAGGTGGACGGAGAGCGCCGAGCTGATGATGTGACTGACCGCGTGCATCACGGTCGAGCTGGTGACCACCTTGTAGAGCACGACCGCGAACGCCACGGCGGCGACCGTGCCGACGGCGTATTCCGCGGTCGTCATCCCTGCATCGGCGGTCATTCGGGCAACGAGACGCTTGATCTGATTCATGTCCTCAGCCAACCTCGGCCGGCGTCCCGGAGCGGCCGTCCGCCGCAGGATGTGGACTCCTCGACAGCCTGTGGATCCGTGCTTGACACGAGACTTACGAGCCGTTGCCCGGGCTACCCGTCCGCAGGTGGGCGCTCGCCGCGGGCCAGCTCGGCGGCACGGCGGAGGTTGATCTCGCGCACCAGTGGATCGGCGTGCCGGTGCACCAACCGCCAGTCGTCGCCCTCCCGGCGGAACATCATCGTCACGCGCAACGACCAGTCCTGATCCGGCAGCCCGCCGACCGTGCCGTGTTGTCGTTCGATCAGCACCAGCACGACGCACTCGCCCGCGATGTAGGACTGCACCACGTCCACCTGCGCCTCGCCGCCGGTGAAGAACCGGGACAGCTGCTCGACGGCGTGTTCGCTGTCGTCGAATCCGTGCCGCGGCTCTCCGCCGAACGGCGGGACCAGCGTGTAGTCGTCGGCGTGTACGAACAGATCCAGGTAGCTGCGAACGTCGCCGCGGATCAGCGCGGCGGCCGCGTCCTGCAGCGTCGCACGAGGTCCGCGACGTCGGTCCCGGTGATGCCACTGCGCGCCATGACGGCCCCTGGTGCTCTGCGTGGCCGCCCGGGCGGCACGCGGCCATGATGCTATCGGCACCGCTCCACCGGCAGTAGCAGCTTGACGGCGAGGTGCACGAGCCGTGCCCTATCGGAGTGCGCCGGCGGCCAGGCCGATCACGACCGGAATGACGCCGAGGGAAACGAAGGCCGGCAGAAAGCACAGCCCGAGCGGCGCCATCGCGATCACCGATGCACGCCGCGCCGCGCCCTCACCGCGCTGGACGGCCTCCGCCCGCCGGTCTTCGGCGACCCGCTCCATCGTCGCGGCCAACGTGTTCCCGCTGTCCGCCGAGCGCGCCACCGCCCGCGCGACGACACCCCACACCGGGTCGGCGGCGTAATCGGCCCACGCCGCGGTCGGGGCGGCACCCAGTCGGATCAGCGACGCCACCCGGGCGAGGTCGTCGGCGAGCGGCCCCCCACGCGCCGTCGCCACCACCTCGGCAGCCGTTCCGAACGCCAGGCCCGCATGCAGTCCCACTGCAAGCAGGTCGAGCGTGGAGGGCAGCATCCGATCCCGCGCGGCCCGGCGGCGACGGTCGGCGCGGCTCTCCCGCGCCGGCAGGAACCGGTCGAGGAACAGGCCGAGGGCCACGCCGACCGCGACTCCGGCGGGCGAGCGGACGAGGACGACAGTGATCACGGCGACGATGACCGCGACCAGCCTTGTCCCGCCGACGGACGGCGCCCGGACGGGCGGGGGACCGCTCGGCGTCGACGTCACGCGGCGGACCCGCCGTTCGGCATCGCTGCGCGGCGCCGCGGCGGGCCAGCAGACCACGCCCACTGCGGACGCGACCATCGCTGCGGCCGTGACGGTCATGGTCCACGTCCGGCGGCGTCGACGATGCGAGCCGTCCACCAGACGCCGAGTCCGTCGAGGATCGCACCGGTCGCGAGCGCGACCTGCCCGGGACCGGTCTGCAGCAACACCCGGGCCGGGTGTGCGCCCATGGCCGCGCCGAGACCGAGGCCGACGACGGGCAATCCGGCGAGGAGTGCCGCCGTGGCGCGGGGCCCGGCCAGTTCCGCGTCGAGCCGCCGGCGGCGCGCACGCTCCGACCGCAGGTCACGCTCGACCCGGTCCAGCACCTCACCGAGCGCCGCCCCGCTGCGGGCGCTGACCTGCCACGCCGCGGCAACCTGGCCCAGTCCGTCGCCGACCGGGCCGGCTCGCGCAGCGGCGGCCAGAGCAACGCCGGCGTCACCGCCGAGCATTGCCGTCGAGGCGGCGTCGCGCAGGGCTGCGCCCACCCCGCCGCCGGCCGCCAGTCCGCCGGCTCGAAGCGCCGCGGCCGGAGCGTGTCCGGAACGGACCTCGGCGGCGACCGCAGCGATCGCCTCGACCAGAGCGTCCTCGTGCTGTCGCGCGGTCCGGCTGTCCCGGTGATCGGCCCACGCCCGACCGCAGACGACCAGGACGACGGCCGCGCAGATGCCGCACCCCGGCCCGACCGCGACCGTGGCGATCAGCCCGACGGCCGCCGCGCCCGCCCACCGGGCCGGGCGACCGACGGCTGATCGGGCACACCATGCCATCGGTCCCGCCCATCGCGGTTCACCCGGCGCACCCCGGGCCGCGACGGTGCTGATCTGCAGCCGTCGCTCCGGTCGATCAGGACCCGGTGCGGCGAGCAGGCCGAGTGCGGCGAGGGTCAGGGCGGCCACGGTAGTCATCGTCAATCGCCTCCTCAGTGCACGGCCGGTGCGGGCAGTCCGCACGCCGCGATGTCCGACCTGCTGATCCCGCGCACGTGCAGCAGCGCAGCGAGGCGATCCGCGTGGGAGCCCAACCCCCGGGCGCGCCGCCACGCCGGCCGGACCCGGACTCCGTCGGCGACCCGCTCGACGAGGCTGATTTCGGCGAGCACCCGCCGGCCGTCCCCGTCCCGCGCAAGATGCAGGACGACCTGGACGGCGGCCGCGACCTGGCTGTGCAGCGCCGTACGGCCCAGACCGCCGAGGGCACCGAGCGCCTCGAGTCGGGCCGGGACCTCGGCGGCGCTGTTGGCGTGCACCGTGCCGCAGCCGCCGTCGTGGCCGGTGTTCAGTGCCGCCAGAAGCTCGACCACCTCCGCGCCGCGGACCTCACCGACCACGATCCGGTCGGGCCGCATCCGCAGCGCCTGCCGGACCAGGTCGCGCAGCGTCACCTCCCCCGCCCCTTCGACGTTGGCCGCCCGCGCCACCAGTCGCACCACGTGCGGATGCTCCGGTCGAAGCTCGCCTGCGTCTTCGACGAGGACGAGGCGCTCACCGGCACCGACCAGGCTCAGGAGGGCGGCCAGCAGAGTGGTCTTCCCCAGTCATCGTTAATCTCACCCCATGGTTCAGGCAGCCGCCATATATGCCCGCATCTCACAGGACCGCGGCGGTGACGGACTGGGCGTCCAGCGTCAGCTCGAGGACTGCCGACACGAGGCGGATCGTCACGACTGGCCAGTCGCCGAGGAGTATGTCGACGACGACGTCAGTGCGTACCAGGCCAAGCCACGGCCCGCCTACCGCCGGATGTTGCGAGATCTCCGGGACCAGCGCCGTGATGCCGTGATCGTGTGGCACCTCGACCGACTGCACCGGCGACCAATCGAACTCGAAGAGTTCGTCCAGACCTGCACCGTGGCCGGCGTCACCCGCGTCGTCACCCTTCACGGTGACTTCAATCTCGGTTCCGGCGACGGCTTGCTAGTCGCGCGCCTCCTCAGCGCAGTCGCGGCGAACGAGAGCGACTCGAAGCGACGGCGCGGGCAGCGGAAGTCACTGGAGATCGCACAAGCAGGCAAGCCCCACGGTGGCGGCAACCGCCCCTTCGCCTTTGCGGCCGACCAAGTCACGATCGATCCACATGAGGCCGCGATCTACCGCCAGCTGGTTGACCGCGCGCTGGCCGGCGAAACGCTTACCTCACTGTGTCGCTGGCTCGTGGACAACGACGTCCGAACCGTGACGGGCAAGCCCTGGAGAACCCCAACGCTGCGGCAGATCCTGATCAACCCTCGATACTGGGGACAGCGGGTTCACCGGGGCGAAGTCATCGGCCCCTCCGTCTGGGAGCCCATCGTCGACCCCGACCGCGGCGAGGCCCTACGCGCCATACTCACCAACCCGGGCCGCGCGAACAATCGAGGAGCACGAAGCTACCTGCTGTCTGGACTGTGTCGGTGCGGCCTATGCGGAACGAAAATGGCGTCGGGTAGCCGAGAGGGTCGTCGGCGGTACCTATGCAGATCGGGCCATGACTTCGGCGGCTGCGGGCGTACCGCGATATCCGCGGAACCGGTCGACCGGTTGATAGCCGAGGCGACGCTCTACCGACTGGACACACCAGAGCTTGCCGCCGCTCTCGCCAATGCGGGGCAGGACATCCCCAGCGACGGAAGTCTGCAGGCCGCGATCGACGCCGATATCGCCCAACTCGACGAACTTGCCGGGCTCTACTCCGAGCGCGGCATCACGGCTGCCGAATGGCTGCGAGCGCGAAGCGGCATCGAGCTCAGGCTCACAGAGGCACGCCGCCGCCTGAGCACCGCCCAGGGCCTGAGCGCCGTCGAGGGGTTCGTGGGCAACGGTGACGCTCTACGACGCGAGTGGGCCTCGCTCAATCTCGGCCGCCAGCGCGCCATCGTCACCACAACCCTCAGCCATGTCGTCGTCGGGCCCGCCACACGACGGGGCGGGACCAGCATCGACCCGAACCGAGTCAAGCCGATCTGGCGCCTCTGACCTGGCGGCAGTCCTCGGCTCACCGTTCTCCCGCCCAACGCCCAACAGACACGAGACTGCGCTCACCACCGAAG
>DASXJE010000134.1 GCA_036497565.1 Mycobacteriales bacterium | reverse complement strand
GAGGAGCAGACGGCGCTGCGGCGGGTGGCCACGCTGGTGGCGCAGGGCGTGCCGCCCATGGAGATTTTCTCGGCCGTCAGCGACGAGGTCGCTCGCCTGTTCGGGGCGCAGGCGGGGGTGCTCAGGTTCGAGCCCGACGGCTCGGCGGTCGTCTTTGTCGGCGTCTCGACGACCCTCGACCTCCCGGTCGGGACGCGATGGGAGTTTCAGCCGGGAATGGCTTCGGCGGAGGTTTATCGCACCGGACGCTCGGCCCGTGTCGACGCGATGGACTGGTCGTCGGCCAGCGGTCCCGTCGCGGGAGCCGCGCGCCGCATGGGTATCGTCTCGTCGGTCGCGAGCCCGATCGTCGTCGAGGGCCGTCTGTGGGGCGCGATGAACGTCGCGTCTGCCGACGAGCTTCTGCCGTTCGGTCTGGAGGGACGCCTGGGAAAGTTCACCGAGTTGCTCGCTACCGCGGTCGCGAATGCGGAGAGCAGGTCGGAGCTGGCCGCCTCGCGTCGGCGCATCGTCGCCGCGTCGGACGAGGCCCGCCGGCGGATCGAGCGCGATCTGCACGACGGTACCCAGCAGCGGCTGGTCTCGCTCGGACTGACGGCCCGCGCGGCGCGGGACGATGCTGCGGCCGGCCGGGACGTCCTGCGAGCTGAGCTGTCTCGCATCGCAACGGGGCTGACCGACGCGGCGGCCGAGCTGCAGGAGCTCTCGCGCGGGATCCACCCGGCGATCGTTTCCGAGGGTGGTCTCGGCCCGTCGCTGCGGACGCTGGCCCGCCGGTCCGCGGTGCCGGTCGACATTGACGGCTCGACGAATGCGCGGTACCCCGAGCCGATCGAGATCGCGGCGTACTACGTCGCGTCCGAGGCGCTCTCCAACGCGATGAAGCACGCGCAGGCCTCGCGCGTCGAGATCTCGCTCGCCGCAAAAGACGGCAGCCTGCTGCTGTCGGTCCGCGACGACGGAGTCGGCGGGGCCGATCCCGCGCGTGGTTCCGGCCTGGCCGGCCTCGCCGACCGCGTCGAGGCCCTGGGCGGCTCGATCCACATCCACAGCCCGGCCGGGGCCGGGACACATATCACGGTGGATCTTCCGCTCGGCTACGAGCCGGCTCAGGGGGCCGGCTGACGCATAAGGGGCTCGGCGCCTGCAGGCGCCGGGCCCTTGGCTCCGGCTGTGCGTCTGATGCCGGGCGCCTATTCCGGCCAGTCGGAGTTCAGGATGACGTCGACGAAGTTGCCGCGCTGGAAGCCGGGGACGTACCGTTCCAGGACGTCGGCGTTGACGGTGCCGAACGTGGTGTCCGGCCGGGGCGCCATGCCGTCGGTGAACGCCTGCAGGATCTGGCGCTTGAAGTCCGGCCGCGGGTGCAGCGCGGTGATCGCGGCCCGGTCGGTGTCGCTGATGTCGTGGTAGCCGATGCCGAGCACGTCGTACTCGACCCCGGCGGTGACCAGGGCGACCTCGGGCTCCATGAACTCGGGGATGCCCGGCGTGGTGTGCAGGGCGATGGCGGTCCACACCCGGCGGATGCTGTCTTCCGGCACGCCGTGGCCATGCAGGAACCGGCGGGCCTCGTCGGCGCTGTCCACCTCGAACCGGTGGCCGGTGTGGCGGAACTCCTCGTTCAGGCCGAGGTCGTGGAACATCGCCCCGACATACAGCAGTTCCGGGTCGTAGCTCAGGTCGCGGTTGCGGCCCTGCCGACTGCCCCAGAAGAACACCCGGCGGGAGTGGTTATAGACCAGGTCGCTGGTGCGGTCCCGGATCAGTTCGGTGGCCTCGCGGGCCAGCTTGGTGTCCGGGACCGTCACTCCGGCCGCGGATTGTCCGCTGACGGACATTGCTACTCCTTATGTCGAGTTATGTCGAGGGGCCCGGCGCCTGAGAGGAATCGCCGGGCCCCTGGTCTCTATGGATCGGGCCGCCAGTCAGGCCCGCCCGGCGCGGACGCCCTTCTCGACCCGCTCGCCCAGTTCCTTGTCCACGTTCCCGAGGTACCAGAAGGCGCGCTGGAGAACGGGCTCGGTCACGCCAGCGAGCAGCGCTCCCACGATGTTGCTGACCAGCCGGTCTCTTGCCGCATCATCCATCACCTCGCGGACGAGGGTGCCGGCCTGGCTCCAGTCGTCGTCCTCGGCGTGCAGCTCGTAGGCGGTGCGCACCATCTCGCCGTCGGAGTACCACGTCGGCGGCGGGTTGTGCACGCTGTCGGCCTGCGGGCCGCCCTTGGAGTTCGGGAAGTACACCGGGTCGGTGACGTTGTGCACCCGGCCGATCCCGTCCTTGCTGTAGGCGTGCACCGGCGCGACCGGGGCGTTGACCGGGATCTGCGTGAAGTTCACGCCGAGCCGGGCCCGGTGCGCGTCCGGGTAGGAGAACAGCCGGCCGAGCAGCAGCCGGTCCGGGCTCGGGCCGATGCCGGGCACCAGGTTGGCTGGCGCGACGGCGAGCTGCTCGATCTCGGTGTGGTAGTCGGCCGGGTTGCGGTCCAGGGTGAACCGGCCCACCTCGGTCAGCGGGTAGTCGCCGTGCGGCCAGACCTTGGTGATGTCGAACGGGTTGAACCGGTAGGTCTTGGCGTCCTCGTACGGCATGACCTGCACCTTCAGCGTCCAGCTCGGGTACTCGCCGCGCTCGATCGCCTCGTACAGGTCCTTGGTGTGGAAATCGGGGTCGGTGCCGGCCAGCCGGTCGCCCTCGGCCTGGGTCAGGAACTCGACGCCCTGGTCGCTGATGAAGTGGTACTTGACCCAGGACTCCACGCCTTCCGCGTTGACCCACATGTAGGTGTGCGAGCTGTACCCGTTCATGTGCCGGAAGGTCCGCGGGAAGCCCCGGTCGCCCATCAGCCAGACCACCTGGTGCGCCGTCTCCGGCAGCAGGGTCCAGAAGTCCCACTGCATGTCGTTGGACCGCAGGTTGGCCTTGGCCAGCCGCTTCTGCGACCGGATGAAGTTCTGGAAGTGCATCGGGTCGCGCATGAAGAACGTCGGCGTGTCGTTGCCGACCATGTCGTAGTTGCCCTCGGTAGTGTAGAACTTCAGCGCGAAGCCGCGTATGTCCCGCCACATGTCGGGTGAGCCGCGCTCCCCGGCCACGGTGGAGAACCTGGCCACCATCCGGGTCTCCTTGCCCGGCTGGAGGAACGCCGCCCTGGTGTAGGCGCTGACGTCGCCGGTGACCTCGAACCGGCCGAACGCGCCGCTGCCCTTGGCGTGCGGCTGCCGCTCCGGAATCCGCTCGCGGTTGAAGTTGGCCATCTGCTCGATCAGGTAGCTGTCCTGCAGCAAGATCGGGCCGCCCGCGCCGACGGTGAGCGAATGCTTGTCGCTCTCGATCGGGATGCCGGCATCCGTCGTCTGGGTGGGATTGGGCTGTGTGGTGGTCATACGTGCCTCTCCTTAGTGGGTGGAACTAGAGCAGTCTCGGGTTCGCTGACCGGGCTGAGATGGCGATCGGCCAGATGCGAGCGCCTCGCCCCGATCACTTGTCGTTGGGGTTGAGTGCGAGGAATGCAAGGCCTGCAGCGATGCCAGCACCGGCCTGCACGACGAGGTAGACCCACAGGGTCGACCAGTCGAACAAGCCCGAAACGGCGGCGCCGAGCGTCACAGCTGGGTTGAACGCGCCGCCGGAGATCCCGCCGACCGCGAATGCCCCCGCCGCGACGGTGAATCCGATCGCCAGGCCGAAGAACCCGTTGCCCGGCTGGTCCTTGCTGGTGGCGACATTGAGCACCACGTAGCACAGGGCGAATGTGAACAACAGCTCGACCACGAACGCGGCCAGCACGCC
>DASXJE010000133.1 GCA_036497565.1 Mycobacteriales bacterium | reverse complement strand
GGTGTCTTCAACATCGCCTTCGGGGCGATCGCGATGCTCGTCGCCTATCTGCTCTGGCAGATGGTCAAGGTCTGGGGGTGGCCACTGGCGGTCGCCGCGCCGGTCGACCTGCTCCTCATCGGTCCGGGGCTGGGCGTACTGCTGGACCGGGTCGTCTTCCGGCGGCTCGAACGCCGCGGGGCGAGTCCGGCGGAGAAGCTGGTCGCGTCGATCGGCGTATTCGTGCTGCTCGTCGGGGTCGCCTTCGCGATCTGGGGCGGGCAGTCGCGGGTCGACGCCCCGTCTCTTGTTCCCGTCCGCTCGTTGTCCCTGCCCGGCGGCGCGAGCGTCCGGCTGGACACCGTCGTCGACCTCGCCGTCGCGGCCGCAATCACCGCGCTGTTGGCCAGCGTCACCCACGCGACCCGATTCGGCGTCGCCGTCCGGGCCGTCGTCGACCGCCGGGAGCTCGCCGAGCTGTCCGGTGTGGACGCCGACCGCGTGTCGGCCGTGGGCTGGGCGTTCGGTGCGTTCCTCGCCGGCCTGGCCGGAGTCCTGCTCGCTCCCCGGCTCCGCCTCGACCCGTACGGACTGACGCTGGTCGTCCTCGAGACGGTGGGCGTCGTGGTCGTCGCCCGGCTGTCGTCGATCACCGTGGCCATCGTCGCGGCCCTCGCCGTCGGGATCGGACAGAGCGAGCTCACCGCCGTCCATGTAGGAGGTCAGGCCGGACAACTGGTGGAGTCGCTGCAGGCCAACCTGTTCGTCGTGGTCCTGCTCGCGGCGATCCTGCTGCTGCCGCGGCTCCGGGAGGTCGGTGGCGACGCCGGGGTGGCGGCTGCACTGGCCCGGCGGCGGCCAGGCGCTCCGCTGCGCCGGGGATGGGCGGCCGGCGCGGGGCTGCTCGCGCTTCCGCTGGTGTTCTCCGACTCCGCGCTGCGACCCGCCCTGACCATCCCGGCTCTCGCCATCGTCTTCCTCTCGCTCGTCGCGGTGACCGGGTACAGCGGTCAGATCTCCCTCGGCCAGGCCGGATTCGCCGGGCTCGGTGCGCTGCTCGTCGCCCGGCTGAGCAGCGGAAAACTCTTCGGCCTGCCGGCCTTCCCGGGCCTGCTCGCCCTGGTGGTCGGCGCGCTGCTGGTCACTCCGATCGGCCTGCTCACCGGGTGGCCGGCCATCCGGCGGCGCGGACTATTTCTGGCACTGACCACGCTGGCGGTCGGCATGGTGATCAGCCGCTTCGTCCTCGAGCAGCCGCTGTTCACCACCGGCCTGTCTGTGAACCGACCGGCCGGCTTCACCGACGACCGCGCGTTCTACGCGCTGGAGGTCGTCGGCCTCGCGGTGACACTGCTCGTCGTACGCAACCTGCACATCGGTCGGCTCGGCCGTGGCCTGCTCGCCATCCGCGACGACGAGAAGGGCGCGCGGGTCTGCGGCGTCGACGTGGGCCGGACGAAGATTTTCGTCTTCGCCGTGAGCTCCGGACTGGCCGCGCTCGGCGGTGCGCTGCTGGCCATGGGCACTCGATCCTTCGACCCGGCGTCGTTCGACCCGATCCAGGCGCTGCTGTGGTTCGCCGCGGTGGTGGTCTTCGGCGCCGACAGCGCGGCGGGTGCCGTACTCGCCGCGGCCCTGGTCGTGGGGCTGGACAGTGCGTTCGGCGCTGGCGCGTCCGCGGTGGTGATCGGCGCGCTCGCCGTGCTGCTCGGCCGGATGCCGGGCGGCGTGCTCAGCTCGCTGGGTCGATGGTGGCGCGCACCCGGGGGCGCCGTACCTGCGTCCGCGGTGCAGCTCTCGCCGGCCGGGCGGGCCGTCGCGGCGCGGATTCGCCGATGACCGGGCCGGGTGCGGCGCTGCGGGTCCGCGGGATCGCGCGGAGCTACGGCGGTGTGCATGCCGTGGACGGAGTCGATCTGGACGCCTTGCCCGGCGACGTCACGGCTCTCATCGGACCCAACGGCGCCGGCAAGACGACGCTGTTCGCGTGCATGTCCGGGTTCGAACGTCCCGACCGGGGACGTGTGCTGCTCGGGGAACGGGACATCACCGACGCCGGCACCGACGCCCGGGCCCGGCTGGGCCTGACCCGCACCTTTCAGGAGCTGGCCGTCTTCGCCAGCATGACGGTGGCCGACAACATCCGGGTCGGCGCCGAGAACCGCCGTTCCGCCGGCATCCTGGCCGGGCTCCTCGGGCTGCCCGACCCGGCCCGGCGGACCGTCGACGCAGCGGTCGCGCGGGTGCTGGACCTGCTCGGACTCGGCGCCGTACGCGACACCCCCGCCGGCGCGCTGTCGACCGGCACCCTGCGGATGGTCGAGCTCGGCCGGGCACTCGCCGCCGATCCGGTGGCGGTGCTGCTCGACGAGCCGGCGAGCGGGCTCGACGACGGGGAGATCCGCGCACTGCGGGACGTGCTGCGTGATCTCGCCGACGACGGCCGGACCATCGTGCTCGTCGAGCACGACGTCGATCTCGTCTTCGACGTCGCCGACCGGGTCTACGTGATGGCCGCCGGCCGGGTCGTGGTGTCCGGCACCCCGGCGGAAGTCGCCGCCGCCCCCGCTGCACGAGAAGTCTATTTCTCGCAGGCCGGCCCATGAGCGTCCGGATCTCGCTGCGCGGCGCACGAGCCGGCTACGGGCCGGTGGAGGTGCTGCACGGCATCGACCTCGCCGTACCCGCACGCGGGATCACCGCGCTGCTCGGTCACAACGGCGCGGGCAAGACGACGACGCTGCGGGTCCTTGCCGGGCTGCTTCCGCTGACCGCCGGCGCGGTCTGCTGGGACGGCGAGGACGTGAGCGGGCTGCCGGCGTACGACCGGGTGCGTCGCGGGCTTGCGCTGCTCCCCGACGAGCACGGCGTCTTCGCCACGTTGTCGGTGCGGGACAACCTCGCCGTGTTCGGCGACGGCGGCGCACCGGATGCGGCACTGGCGGTGTTTCCGGTGCTGCAGGACCGGCTGGGGCAACGCGCCGGCAGTCTGTCCGGCGGTGAGCGACAGATGCTGTCGTTGTCGAGGGCGCTTCTGCGCCCGGCGCGGGTCCTGCTGCTCGACGAACTGAGCCGCGGCCTCGCGCCGCAGGTGGTGACGCGGCTTTACGACGTGGTCGCCGACCTCGCGCGTGAGCCCGGTCGGTCGGTGCTGCTCGTAGAGCAGTACGTCGGGCAGGCGCTCCGGCTCGCCGACATCGCCTACGTCCTCCGCCGCGGCGAGGTGGCGTTCGTCGGCGAACCCGGCGAGCTGACCGGTGCCCGCGCCGACGTACTCCTCGGCTTCCGCCGCCCCCACCCCCGTTCCCATTCCGCGTGAACGTGACGTTCATGCGGCTAGAGCGCTTGAACGTGACGTTCAAGCGGAATGGCGGACGGCGGTCGTGTGCTGCGCACGGCCGACTCCACCGGCGGGTCGACATCGTGCGCCGTACTCGCATCCGCGGGACAGATCGGCGAGTAGAACGCACGATGTCGAACCGCCCTCCACACCGGCACCCATTCCGCGTGAACGTCACGTTCATGCGGCTAGAGCGCTTGAACGTGACGTTCAAGCGGAATGGGGAGGGCCGGAAAGCCCGTGGTCAGGGGCGGTAAGGGACGTTGGGTACGACGAAACAGTTGGTGTCCATGTTCGGGACCTGCGTCACCCAGCCACCACGCCCGCCGTCGGCCGAGTCCTGCCAGCGCGCCACGTTGAGACAGTTTCGGCTCGGCCGGCCCGGGTGCCGGCTAACCACGAAGCTGCGCGGGGTGAGGAGTCCGTGCCCGTCGTAGGGCTGCGCCCGGTTCATGTACCGCTCGACGCACCCGCGGGTCAGTTGTGCACCACACGAGGTCATCGCGTCGGTGAGCCATTGTGCGGCGGCCCAACCCTCGAGCTCCCACATCGACAACTTGCCGTCCCGGTTCGGCAGATAGCGGTGCATCGCGGTGCGGAAGGCCTTGACCGCGGGGTATCTCTGGTCGGAATAGTTGCGGTCGTTCCCCGTGGAGTACAGCGAGTTGCGGCACACCGGCGACGCGGCGAAGTCGGTGCGCACCGAGGAATTCCAGTTCTGCACCGTCGTCACCTTGGCCTTCACCTTCAGCGCCTCGTTGTCCATCGACCGGCAGAGGTCGACGTTGCCGCTCGAATCCAGCGCGTCGAAGACCACGTCGACG